>NYXJ01000096.1 GCA_002685315.1 Methanobacteriota archaeon | reverse complement strand
AATCGATAACCATTTGATATTGAGAGTTATTGGTTAAAACTAAGACATCTTTATGATTTTTAGCAGCCGAACGAATCATTGTCGGGCCTCCGATATCAATCATCTCAATTAATTCTGAGTCAGATACTGGAGGTTCTTTTGCGGCTACTGATTCGAAAGGGTAAAGATTGACACAAACTAAATCAATTGTGGAGTAATTTAATTCGTTCAGTGTTTTCATATCATCTTCTCTATCTCTTCTAACTAAAATTCCTCCATGAACTGCAGGGTGGAGGGTTTTGACTCTTCCATCAAAACATTCTGGATGCCCTGTTGCTTCACTAACATCGATTACATTAATTCCCGCTTCCCTAAGTTTTCGGGATGTTCCTCCCGTCGATAAAATCTCCCAACCCATTTCTGATAATGAGATTGCGAGGGGTTCGATTCCTGATTTTTCCCAGACACTTAGTAGGGCGCGTGGTGCTGCCATATCAAGGCGTAGGAGCATAGAACTTGAAGTGTTTGTAAGAGGTTCTTTCAATCGCCCCGAGAGGAAATTACTTGGTCGATTCTTAGCATTCCAATTGTGGTCTCACATGCTAATTGTAACGATTCCGTGATTACTGTACGAGGATGCCAGGCTCTATCAATAACTGATATTTTCCCATTCTCATCAATCCCAATAAAGTGCTCTTGATTTCTGGTTGCCGTTCTCAATTCGAGGATGCTATCAAGTACGTCGTTACCTGAGTTTTCTACGAGAGCAGCGGGAATTGTTTCCATGGCTCTAGAGAATGCCTCCATTGCCAAACGTGCACGTCCTGGTTCTGATTCAGATGAGGTTCGGACAGCATTGGCAATTCTACTATGTATTGCTCCTCCACCTGGAAGGATTTCTTGATCTTCAATTGCTAGTGATACTGCCCTAAGTCCATCGTGTAATCCCCTGATTATTTCTTCCGAAGCAATCTCTCCTGCACCACCAACTTCTATAGTAACTAAGCCCGGTTTTTTACATCTATCGATTCTAATGATATCTTCGACCATATCGCTTGCTTCGTTTCTTTCCCAAAGAACAGACCCACAAAAACCTAAATCTTTTCTTTCAATATCGGCTATCGAATCTACGATTTTTGCGCCCGTTGCAGAAGCAGAATTTTCAATCTCAGAGGAATCGAGTTCGCCTATGGCAAGAATATTATTATCGGCCAGGTTATGTAAAATATCACGATCTATTTCTCCCCCGCACAGAACTAGAGATGCCCCGCTATCAACCAATGATTGTGAAATACTATTCTTTCTGTCTTGCTCAGCATCTACGAATGCCTCTAGCTGATCTGCTGATGTAATCTGAATTTCGGCAGTTCGAGTCATTTTTCTAATTTTGATATCTCCTGAGATTATAGCCACCTTAACATCTGAAAGTTTGTTTGGTAAACTGTCCATTAGGACTCTTCGACGGAAAGCAACACCTTCTATGATGCGGGAATCATGAATGTTTCCTGCGTTGGATTTGAACATAGCAATATTCTCCGCTCTAGGAATTGGCTGTTTTTCAGAAATTGACTTCATCGATTCTACGATAATAGATGAAAATAAGTCCAAAGCACCCTCTGTCCCTTTACCCGTTAATGCAGTTTCAGCGACCAATAATAATTTTTTATCATCAATTTTTGTCGAATCTGAATTAATTTGTTCTATGGCGGTTTCAAGAGATTTGCGGTAACCGTCGACTAATGTCAATGGGTGCAGCCCTTTCTTGAGAAGATTATTTCCTTCTTGGAGTAGGCTCCCACATAGAAGCATGGTCGTAGTAACTCCATCGCCACAGTTTTCTTCTTGAGAATTGGCCATCGAAACCATCATTTTCGCAGCAGGATGTTTGACTAATAATTCGGCAACAATTTTCGCCCCATCATTTGTCACTGCAGTGGTTCCATTTGACTTGTAAAGCATCTTATCCAAGCCCTTTGGGCCAAATGTTGGCTTCAATAAATCTGAAAAAACTCTTGCTGCGGCGATTAGTTTCTCCTGAACCGCAGTTCCACTGGTGATGTTGGTTTGTTCTGGCACAATCACAACCGGAGGTTGCCCCGCCCCATCACTCATATTGTAATGGAAACTAAGTGCTGTCATGAATCCTTTGAATAGTGATTTAATAAATTATTATAATATCTAGGGAATAATTCTATCCGTAATTGTCGGCCCCGTTGTGTTATGTCAAGGGTCGTTAGCGTTGTTTGTACGATGTTAATTTTGGCAACCATGCTAAATTCCATTACGCCTGTTTCAGCACAATTATTGCCTGAAGTTATAATGACATGTGATGATGATGCTGAAATTAATTCGGGAGATACAAAAACAGCAATAATAACCTGTGAAGTAGAAAACCCAGGCATGTTTCAAGAAAAAGTGGAGATTCAAGTTGAATCTGGAGAGTTGGCGAATGCGGCACCTGATTCAATGATAGTAGCCCCAGGAGATGCTGTTGAATTTCAAGTAGCATTAAGATCCGATGAAGCAGAAGAACCTGGAGAAATTCCGGTGAATGTAACAGCAACTGTTACCGAAGTTAACGGTGTAATTTATCCCTTGGGGCCTTCCGATTCTGAAGAAATAATCATTACAATTATCGAATATCGGTATTGCGGGGCTTCAATAGGACAGGGCGGAGGAGTTTTTGATGGAGGAGATGAAATATCTATTTCTGCTGCTGTAAATTGTAATAGCAATATGGAAGGAGAAATCAGTTATCAGGTTCATCTAATCAAGAAAAATATGGGATCTTCTTCTTGGCCGAGTGGTTTTGAAAATATAGATGGAAATTGTGATGTAGACATTGAAGTAGGAGATACGGGTGAAAATTGTAATTTTAGAATAGGTACGCCTGATAATTTGAATAGTGATTGGGAGGGATGTATAGTGATAATTGAAGTAGGAGAAATTAGACCAAATTCATGCCCTAATTCTAATAAAGTTGATATTAAAATCAATAAAAAGACCGCAGGGCTTGGTATTGAATTCGGAGGAAATGAGTCAATTGTAGAACAACTGGGACTCACTGAAGAACAATTACCAGTTATTGGGGGATCCGTCGGAATAGTCCTATTGATTATTGTTGGATTGATGTACTACCGAAGAAAAGGCCAGGAATACGAATGAAATCTCATTCTAATACCAACACGTGCCATCTTAATGTGAATGTCCAAAAAATTGCTAGGCCCCATGAAGCGGTGCTGGGAAAGTCAAGTAGATTCACGTAAACAAGATACTGAAGCACGGTCAATAATACGATTACAAAAATATCCATTAAATTTGGATATCCCCATCCAGATTCTTTAGCAATCCGATTTCTATTTTGAATAACCCATATTATTGATAAACCCAAAAACAGTACAATCGTATGGCCTATAATCCATCCAAGAGATGCCCCAAAAGCTGAAACAAGAGTGTCTTGAAATCCTGCCAATACTAAAGATGCAATGTCGACCATGTTTGTACGAATGCATAGTTGTTATTGAATTAATGCTCGATTCGACTTTAGGCCAGAGGAGTGGGTCAATTCTTCAAATATGCTAATTTACCCGTTAGAACTTAACATGAATGCTGAGACGGAAGTACATGAATGGGCCGTTCGTAATTGTCGGTATGCATCGGAGTGGCACTAGTTTAGTATCAAGGATATTAGATCGCTCCGGAGTTTTTATGGGTTTAGATCTACAAGAAGATCATGAATCAAAATTTTTTATTAAATTAAATAAATGGATTTATGAAAATGCAGGGGCCGACTGGGCTAGACCAATGGCTCTTCAAGAATTGATGGATTATGAACCGGCAAAGCAAAAAGTGGAAGAGTATGTAAGATCTAGAATTTCTAGTAACTCAAGTAAAAAATATTCAGGGAAGAGTTTGAAAAAAGGTTTGTTTGATTTGGATTCTAAATGGGGATGGAAGGATCCTAGAAACGGCCCTACATTACCAATATGGAAAGAAATTTGGCCAGAGATGAGGATTATTCATGTTACTCGTCACGGAGTTGATGTAGCATCCAGTCTCCAGACAAGGAGTAATAAAAATTGGGAAGAAGACGAAAGTAGATTCTCTAAATGGCTAAAAATGTATAGATGGAAAGATAGTAAATCTCCGATTAGAAGAGGGCAAAGAGCAGCAACACTATCGCATGCTTTCGACTTTTGGTCTGAGCATATGGAAGTAGAGAAAAAAAATCTAGAAAATTGTGAATTTGTATTAGAAGTTCGTTATGAAGATTTATTGACAACTCCTAAATTAGCGATTAAACAGATATGGAATTTCATTGATATTGAAGGGGATGATTCATTATTAGAAGATATTAGTCAATCGATAGATGGGGGTCGAGCCTATGCATATAAGAAGGATGAAGGAATGAAATCATTTGCTTTAGAAAACAGAGAAACTCTAGAGATTTTTGGCTATTTACCATAATTAACTATTCAACTTTTGTTGTATTTCATCGCGCCAGTGGCTAGTATCAAATTCGGTAAGGCTTTCGAATAACTCTAATTCCTCGATTAATTGATTACCACAGATTTTGAAATGTGACGAGTTGATTTTATTTGTTATTCCTTTGGAGCTTAGTAGAGGGAAATTATAGATATTTAGATCTCTTTTTTGCAACATACGGACAATTGGCCCCTTAAATGATTTAGGGATAAATGAAAACAAACTTCTAGTTAATTTTCCAGCTGAAGTAATAGGCCTTCTTGATGATGCACTGTTAGAGTGTCTACTAGCTGAAATTTCAAAATCATGGCTCTCGATTTCAAGGAAATCCTCAATTCTGCTGAGAATGTCTAATGGTTTTTCTTTCAATTCAGTACTATCAATAATTAAAAAATTATTAAGATTAAATTCTTCCAACCAGTTTGACATGGATGTCCCATACATTGAGTCGATACTCAAACGATCATCTTCCCATGCCTTTTCAAAAGTACTCCAATCAACTCCATTTGCAACTGATTCTTTGGTATTCAACACCATATTCCAATGACTGAATGCACGAGCCACCGGTTCTCTCAGGCAAAGAATAAATTTTGCATTTGGTATGCGTTGGCGTATCCTAGAAGGAGCTAATGGACAAGAAAATGCGTGTATTGAAGCATCTAATTTCAGTCCTTCTCCTTGGAAACATACTTTGAATTTGTTCCATTCAGGACTTTCATCTGTGCGAATAAAGGTGCCGCGATGTGAGGCTATAATGTTCGGTTCTTTGGGGTCAGAAAGGTCTATTTTCGTATGCTGATTAAGTGTGTAAGCAAGCCAAGTTGTCCCTGCTTTGGGAGCGCCAATAAGAAAAACATCTACCTCCGACATCAGTGACACTCAGAATTACCACCGACCATGTCCTATTTTACTTTCATCGTATTCACTGGAAGATATTGTGGACGTTCCAGAACTCCTTAAGAGAATAGACCTATAACTCTCAAGCCCTTCATTTGTTTATTATATGCACATTCTGGTAATGACTCGTTCTACCCTCTCACATGGATTTGGGGGATTTCAAAGGCAATGTATAGATCTTTGTGATGGTTTTATTGAAAATGGACACGATGTGACTGTGATTACTACTTCACATCCAGAAAAAATTCAAAAAATAAATGAGAAGGGTTATGATGTACATTTTCTTAATCCTTCTAAACCGACGAAATTATCAAGAACATGGTTTAAAGAATCAAAAAAACTAATTCAAAAAATACATGATGAGAATCCGATTGATATAATTCATAGTAATGAGTTCGCTTCGACGGGGGTTCTTTCTTGGGCGAATAAACGTCAAATTCCTATTGTTTTAGTTTGTCATGGCTCACTCAGAACCGAGTTATTATCATTTCTTTCCTCTGCAGATAAAAGGCCTCGGTATTGGCATTGGATGCTTCTAACTCCGATACACTTAATCAGAAGATGTTTAATTTGGGAAATGCCTACAAGAAGAAAAGTTGAGAAAATAATTCTCGTATCTCCGACACTAGAAAGAGATTTTTCTTTGTTTTCTAAAAATAAAGTTAGAGTTATTGAAAATGGTATCGAATTACCAGAAAAAAAAGAATATGTCGAAAATAAGGGGCCGTTGAAATTACTTTGTACTGGTCGGGCAGATAAACAAAAAGGATTTCAAAAGGCAATAATGGCAGTGAGTCAAATTACTGATTTAGAGTTAGAACTAGAGATTGTAGGGACAGGGTCTTATCTTAACGATTTGAAGATACTAGTTGAAAAATTAAAAATTGGTGAGAAAGTTACATTTCATGGACGAGTATCTGATGAGGATCTTTCAAAAATTTATTCTGAAGCAGATATTTACCTTATACCGACGATGCGTTACGAAGGTTTGCCTTTGGCGTTATTAGAGGCTATGGCTCACGGCATTCCGACTATTTCCTCGAAAATAGGCGGTAACTCTGACGTGATAACGCACGATTCAGATGGATTATTTATTAGACCAGGCGACTTAGAAGAGTTAATCGCAGGAATAAGAAAATTAGGTAATAATTCGGAATTGAGAAAGAGAATTTCAATGGCTGCAAGAGAGACTACTGAGAAAAGATTTAATAAAAATAGGATGGTAAAGGAAACTCTACAAATTCTAGAAACTGTTAGTGGAGAAAAAGATTAGTATGGCCACTATTGTTTCAATTAATGTGAGTGGATCGGGGGGGGTTCCAAAACTTCCTCTCAAAACAGCAATTGTCAGTTTTGAAGGAGTCGAGGGGGATCTAAATAGATTTAGAACGGAGAGAAAAAATGGAGATCCTAGAAGGGCTGTGTCCATATTCTCCATGGAGAGAATATTACAGCTTCAAGAAGAGGGGCATCCTATCGACATTGGTACATCTATTTAGATCCCCTT
>NYXJ01000095.1 GCA_002685315.1 Methanobacteriota archaeon | reverse complement strand
TGCCCCCGGTACTTTCGTGGTACCAAAACCATGTCCACCATTACCTATGGCGACTGAATATGAGGCATTATCATTGTAAACTCTAGTTAACCAATCAAGATATAGAGAATATCCATCTGCTCCAGATTCATCAATACTGGAATAACCGAATGAAAAAGAACCGATATTTGCCTGATCATACTTTGTATCAGATTTTCCGTCATTCCCTTCAGCAATCCATCGCCAAGCATCTAGTGAATGACCACCAGAATAATGATTTCCAATTGAAGCAATAGTAGCATTAGGGGCCATCCCTATTACTCTTCCATCATCAATCACTCCTTGAGCTGAAATTGCACTAGCACATAGTGTCCCATGATTTCCAGAATCTAACATAAATAATGTCAGATTCCCTGCACCTGCTATTCTATTTTGATAACCGTGTCTTATTGAGTATGTCTGACCATATGGGACTCCGTTTATTCCATCAGATACCCAGTATACTAATCCTCCTGAAATGTCCCAAAGACTATCCCCATTGGTGTCCAAACCAGTTGTTTCAGAGCCTGGTTTAATCGCCTTCTCCTCGGTGAAATTCCCATCTACATCCATGTCTACGTAAACCGTCTCATATACTCCAGAAACATCTTCATCTACGACAAGAATTGGCACATCAGAACCTACTTTTGAACGCAATGTTGAATCAGGATGTTCGCCTAAATGATAGATCCCTGACAGTGAATTAGGGATACCAGTAATATTGTACCCAGATAAATCCAATACACCATCTGAATCATTATCATAATCTAAGTTTGAGGTATCCGCATACCATGTACTTGACTGAGGGTAAGCATTTCCATTAACCAAATAAGAATACATACTGTTATGATCGAACATCATTGGCCAGCCAGACCAATCAGAACGGGAGTCTTCAACTCTTGCTTGCGTCCCATTCAAGTCCGGATGGGCGAAATCGACTCCAGTATCTGCAACTGCAACTATCATACCTTCGCCTGTATATCCTCTCTCCCAAGCATCATTTGCTCCATGAATTTCTCCAGATCTTACTGATTCGGGATTAAAATCAGGTCTATCAAATGGAATTGTGTCATATGGTTGAGGATTATTTTGTGCATCTAATATTGAAATTACCCCAGGTACACTCGGTAATTTGTGAAAAATATCTGCGGCCATCCAAAATGTCCTATGGTCAATTTCTCCTGAAGTAGGGTCGTAAACCTCAAAAATTTCTCCATTCTTAGCGCCCGCTTGTTTGTCCAATGCATTATTATTTAATTGCCAATAATTCAATTCCGCTAAAGACCAAGTTATTACTGTGACACGAATCTTTTCTACTCCTGATTCAACTCTTATGTTGAGAGAATCCTCAATCCAAGGATTTCCTGGAGATGGGAATGACGGGATAGTGGCATCTAATGTCGTGTACAAATTGTCATTTTTTCCAGAAAAAGCGTCGTTATCTTCATTATTCACTAATAATACTATTGAAGAAGTTAACATTAACACTGCCAAAACCACGGCACGACGTTGACGCATATCCTTTGCGTTGTTACAGTTAACTTGTATTTACCGGCCACGTGTCCCGTCATAATCAAAGAGTAAGAGCGCTTCGAAGTGTCCACTAGTCCCGTAGTGTAGTGGTCCATCATGTCGGGTTTTGGTCCCGGCGACCCTGGTTCGAATCCGGGCGGGACTACCAAAAATATTTCATTCATTGATTTTTTCAGGCATTTTAGCAAGGTCTCTAGTAATATTCTTTTGATGACTTTCTAGAGTCCCTCCTCCAATTTCCAATAGTTTTGAATCTCTCCAAAGTCTTTCAACGACGTATTCTCCAACGTAACCATAACCACCCATTACTTGGATTGCTCTATCTGCAATATTTTTTGCTGCTGTTGTAGCATAAAGTTTTACTCCATCGGTATCTAATCTATTTCCAGACTTCGATAAATCCGTATTTCTAGCAGTATCATAAACATATGATCGCATTGCTCTGTACTCAGCCCACGATTCTCCAATATGTCTTTGAATCTGCCCAAAATCCCTTATTTCATTACCAAAAGCTTCTCTTTCCGAAGCATATTTATTCATTGCATCTAAACTTCTACGGGCTATTCCAAGAGCCATGGCAGCAAGGCCGATTCTTTCTATTTCCAAATTTCTCATCATATGAATCATAGATTCACCTGGACCGCCCACAACATTTGCGGGAGGTACAATACAATTATCAAATACTAATTCTGCAGTATTTGATGCACGCATTCCAGTTTTATCATAGATTTTCTGCCCGACAGAAAAACCAGGCATTCCTTTCTCGACGAGGAATGTAGTTATCTGAGCACGACCTTTAGAATCAGTGCCAGTTCTAGCATAAAGCCAACAAATGTCTGCAGGTGTACTTTCATCGTCAATTGAACCATTAGTTATCCACATTTTTCTGCCATTAATTACCCAGTTACCATCTGAATTAAGTTTGGCAGATGTCTGCATCCCCAATACATCAGTACCATATCCTGGCTCACTCATAGCCATACAACCTATCCATTCACCACTGCAAACTTTTGGTAAAATACGGATTTTTTGTTCTTCACTGCCATTATGTGCTAAATTATTCACCATTAATTGAGCGTGAGCTAGATAAGCTAGACAAAAACCCGGATCGGAGTATGATAACTCTTCATTCACAATTGCAACTGCTGTTGCATCCATACCTGAACCTCCATAATCTTCAGGCACACTAATTCCAAGTAATCCATAATCCCCTAATTTTCTGAAGAGGTCTTGGTTAAACTTCTCAAATTTATCATATTCTAATGCCTGTGGTTCAACTTCTTCTGAAACAAAACTTCGTATCATTTCCCTAAGCATTGCATGTTCTTCGGTTGGATTAGCCAAATCTATACTCTGCCAGTCACTGCCCATGGACCGTCGAGTAATGTTTCTCGTATATGGCATTCGATTAGCGGTTCATGCTAATTAGGAACTTTTACTAGTAATCATCAAGGTGTTACTCTACGACTATCTCTAGGAAAAGGAATCACTTCTCTAATATGTTCAGCACCTGACAACCATGTACATACTCTATCTACACCCATTCCGAAACCTCCATGCGGTACTCCTCCGTATCTACGGGTGTCGATGTAGAACTCGTAAGGCTCTCTAGGAGTCCCTTCCTCATCTATACGCTCTAAGATTTCAGCTTCAGACCATGTTCTCTCACCTCCGCCAATTATTTCCCCATACCCTTCTGGTGCAAGTAAATCATGGCAAAGAACATATTTAGGATCTTCAGGATCAGGCCTATGGTAGAATGGCTTAGCAATCCTAGGATAATGTGTCAAAAAGTGAGGGACTGCGAAATCCGCAGTCAAAATCTTTTCTTTTGAATAGTCTAAATCTTGTCCCCATTCAACATCTACACCCTTTCCTTGTAAGGTTTCAATAGCTTCGTCATAACGAATAATCGGATATGGATTATCTGCATATTGCGAAATCAAATTCAAATCCCTTCCCAAACTAGATAATTCATCAGATCTCTCTTCTAACAATGTACCAGCAATATGTCGAACTAGTCCCTCACCATGTTTCATAACTTCATTATTTGAAGCCCAAGCAATTTCCATTTCGGCATGCCAAAACTCTGTTAAATGTCTACGAGTTCTTGATTTCTCTGCTCGAAATGATGGAGCAATAGTATACAATCTTTCAAGTGCAGGCATTGCTGCCTCAGCATAAAGTTGCCATGATTGAGTAAGATACGCTTTACGGCCAAAATAAGGGACTTCGAAAAGTGTACTTCCTCCCTCCACTGCTCCAGCAACAAAATTAGGTGCTTGATATTCAATAAAATCAAGATCTCTGAAGTACGAATGTACGGCTCCAAAAACTGATGAGCGAATTTTCAGCATTGTCGTCATTCTACTTGTTCTGAGATACAAATGCCTGTTATCAAGAAGGAACTCTGTTTCACCTCCATCAGCCTCTGCCATAGCAGATTCAGTAATTGGAAATGGCCTTTCGGGGTTAACTGATCCGACTACTTCGCCACTAGAAACTTGTAATTCATGACCATGTTCTCTGTCAGTTGGCTGGACTAAACCTTTCAAAATGACACTTGACTCTATTAGCGAACTTTTCAACTCATCAAAAAAGACATCACCTAAAACATCTCTTTTAGCCACACATTGAATATTTCCAGTTGAATCTCTTACGACAATGAATCTAATTTTATTCGAACCTCGAGAACGATAAATCCAACCTTTAAGTTCGACTTCGGAACCATCATATTTGCCAGCAAGAATATCGCTAATCCATATTTCTTTACTCATTTGAGTTAACCACCGTGATTGAGCGTGTAAGCACTGACATATCAAAGTCAGCATCAGATAGTTAGTATTGTACCCGGAGATTAAGCCAAACTCATCACCAAAAATTGGTGATGAGCATGGCGGGTCTGACGGGGTTCGAACCCGCGACCCCCGGGTTAAAAGCCCGGTGCTCTACCTGACTAAGCTACAGACCCAGCCTCGCGAGAAAGCACCCCTCTATAATTACAACGGGTAAGCAAATACATTGCTTTCGCCTAGCTAATTGTTGGCGGGTCTGACGGGGTTCGAACCCGCGGCCTTCCGGTTAAGAGCCGGACGCTCTACCTGACTAAGCTACAGACCCAGCCTCGCGACCTAGAACTTATGTATAATTACAACGGCTCAAGTAATAGTTAATTTAGACGCCCTGAATCATTAATTAAGGTCGACACGCCACCATTCGAAGCTAATATTACAGCATCACAAATATCTACAAAAAGACCTACTTCTACAACTCCTGCAATACTGAGAATTTTCATTTCTAAGGACTTAGGCTCTGAAATAGATGGACCGAAACTACAATCAAGAATATATCCATCATTATCTGTTACGAAAGGTTCTGAACCACCTCTTAATCTGACTTCACCAGGACAAATAGACGAGATACGATCTCTCGTTCGTTCCCATTCGAATGGGAGAACTTCTACGGGTAAATCGAAATCACCGAGAGTCCCCACTTGTTTTCTATCATCAGCGACTACTATCATTGATTTGGATGACTGAGCAACTATTTTTTCTCTTGTTAGCGCGCCTCCACCGCCTTTAATTAAAGAAAAATCATCGTCAAACTCATCTGCTCCATCAATTACTAAATCAAGCCCACCAGACTCTGACAAGGTCACTAGTGGAATTCCCACTTCTAGTGCTAATTTTCGTGTTGCTTCACTGGTGGGGACGCCTACAACATTAAGGCCATCCTCAGAGATTCTTCTTCCAATCTCAATGACAGTATATCTAACAGTTGAACCGGTTCCAAGACCAATTTTCATGCCATCTTTGATGAAATTACAGGCAGCAACACCGGCTTCTTCTTTGAGCCTCTCAACGTCTCCCATGATGTTCTGGACAGGCTTTACTACCATGATGGTTTCCAATGTAGATTGTCATATCACATGAAATTCTCTGACCGAGAAGTTCATTCGAAGA
>NYXJ01000094.1 GCA_002685315.1 Methanobacteriota archaeon | reverse complement strand
TTTTTTACCAGTAACGCCACCTTCTAACATTCGATTGATATAGAGTGAAAGATTCCATTTTTCGACATCTTCTTTGTCCCATTTTCCTGATTGAGAAACTAAATTTTTCAATTCTCTTGGCGGTGTATTTGTTTCCTTTTCAACAAATCTTAGATAATGAATAGCTGCAAGAATGACATCTCCTGTTTTCTCAATTTCGCATGAATCTAATACTCTTCTGAAAGCAGAACCTCTTTCAGGAATTCCACTTTGAACTGCCCTTTGAGCCGCAATTTGTACAGCAGAATCTCTTGCATTTTTTATCGCTAACAGTTTTCCTTCCCAAGAATCTTCATCTTTAATCTTTAACCAATCTTCTTGAACTTCTTTAGCCGTTCCTGTTAAATCAATAATATCGCTTCCAACCTTGATATAGATGCGGCCAATTCCAGAGTTTCCACTTTGACTCATATACCATCGGAAAGAGTCAATTTAGTTAAATCCTAGTATATTTTTTTAACAAAAAGTGATTTTGTAAGTGTGAGATTTAAGATACTACACTAATTGCGAGGTACATGGAAGATGATAGCAGTACAGGATTTCCTTTGGTTTTACACGCCGAAGCAGATCCCAGTCGTCTCGGAGGTACTGCAATATGTGGTTTCTCAACTGTAGGGTCAGTAGGAGTAATTGCGACTTCACACTTGATTTCATCTCTAAAATTAGATGTTATGGGCACAGTACTACACCCGCAATTTCCAGCGATTGCTTTGATACATGATTCGGTACCAAAACATCCCGTCAGAGTATATCAGGGAGAGGGAGTGGGAGTATTCACCTCTGAAATACAATTTCCCAATGAAAAAGATATTTATTTTGCAGAGACTGTATTACAGTGGTTCACCAAAGGTGGTTTTGATAGATTAATTGTGATCGATGGAGTAATTAGTAATGAACTTGGAATAAAAGAAGAAGGCGAGTTATGGGGCGTTTCTTCTAATCCAGCAGGTCGAGAACAACTCGACAACGCTGGAATACGTAGAATACAACAGGGAATAGTTTCAGGGATTGCAGGGTATCTGATTGCAGAAGGAGAACGCCGTGGCCTTTCTGTAACTGCCTTGTTGGCTGAATGTAACCCTATGTATCCTGACGCTAGAGCAGCCCTTATTGCCGTTGAAGGTGTAAGTGAATTATTAGACAGAGAAATTCCAATTCAGGAGTTATTGGACGATGCTAGGAAAATTGAGGAGCGAGTTAGAGAAGCATTCAATCGTGCTCAGAAAACTGCTTTACCTGCACCAAGTGATGAAGACGATGATGACGAAGTACAGATGGTATTCTAATCAGTAGAACGGATTAGTTCCAGCCGCATGATCTGTAGTGTCGATAATTTCAGAAATGCCTGGGACGTTATCTGTAATCATGACTTCAACGCCTTGTTTCAAGGTCACATCTACCATTCCGCATCCTTGGCAGCCTCCTCCAAAAGCAATGTATGCCTTACCATCATCGACACCTAGCAGATCTACATGGCCTCCATGCGAAGCTACAGCAGGGTTGACATGTTCAGCAATTACGTCTGCTACGCTTTGAGATAAATCATCTATCCAAAGAGGATTCGGATTATCAAACGCAAATCCTCCTCCCATAAGAGTTTCTTTGTAATCTAATGTAGTACCATCTATGTATTGAACGCTTCTTTCAGCAATTAGAATATTAAGGCCATTTGACTCTGTTTTCAAATCGCCCTCTTTTGCATCTTTTAATGGTACCAGTTGTAAATCGTAGTTGAATCCATTTGCTCCTCTTCCGACTATTTCTATACGAACAGAGACGTCAGAATCATCACCTTGAGAGATGTATTGGTTCAACATCTCCTGAGCCTTCTCTGTTATCTCTAGCATGTTTCTCAATATGCTGCAATAGGTTCCCTTTATTCAACCTGTCCTCAAACAGGCAAGACTCATGACCCTAGTTCTATACGAGGTATCGTGCCTCCCTCCGATGCCCGAGATCAATTTGGTAGACCCTTGAAGGATTTACGAATCTCTGTTACCGATAGATGTAACTTTCGATGTAGATATTGTATGCCTAGGGAACGCTTTAGTGAGAATCATACCTTTCTTCCGAAGAGGGCATTTTTATCTTTCGAGGAAATAGAGAAAGTAGTCCGTTCATGTATGTCTTTAGGTTTAGAAAAAGTTAGAATCACCGGTGGAGAACCTCTTTTGAGAAAAGATCTACCTAGATTAATTGAGATGTTATCTGGTCTCGGTATTGAAATTGCATTAACTACAAACGCTTCTCTCCTGAAAAAGGAAGCAAAAGCTCTCCATTCTGCGGGGCTAACTCGTGTAACTGTTAGCTTGGATGCATTAGATCCTGAACTTCATAGAAAAATGTCAGATAGTAATATTTCAGTAGAATCAGTTTTAGAAGGGATAGATGAAGCGATTCGTGTAGGACTTTCACCAGTGAAGATAAATTGTGTAGTCCAGAAAGGAGTGAATGAAGAGGAAATCAGTAAGTTAGTAAATCATTTTCGACATACTGGAGTAATCGTCCGTTTTATTGAATACATGGATGTAGGTCGAACAAACGGTTGGCAATTAGCACAAGTGGTTCCATCAGAGAGAATAATAAATCATCTTCAAAAAGAATTTGATTTAATTCCTATTGACTCAGAAAAAGATAGCGATGTTGCTGTAAGATGGGCTCATACAGACGGTTCTGGCGAAATAGGATTTATCTCATCAGTGACATCTCCTTTTTGTGGAGATTGCGTAAGAGCGCGTCTTTCAGCAGACGGCAGATTAGTCACTTGTTTATTCGCTTCTGGAGGCCACGACATTCGAGCATTAATTCACAATGGTGCAGGTGAAGAGGAATTACAAGCAGCTATAGCTGCTATTTGGCATAGACGAAAAGATCGTTATAGCGAGATTCGATCAGAAGATACTGCTGCACTCCCTCGAATTGAGATGTCTTACATCGGTGGCTGAGTTAGATCTAGTGATTCAACGATTACATCCCACGGTGCATTGGTTCTGAAGGAAGGTTTCGGATAATGCGACAATCCGGCCTTGAAACCTTTTTCATTGATTATTTCTATCATTTTAACAGGACTTGGAGGTGATCCAACATTCCTCCAACTAGCCAAATCATCAGTTAGGATTAGGAATTCTCCTGTCACAACTTCCGATTCATTTCTAATATTTTTTATGCTACGAATGATCTTCCTTCTTTCCAATTCGAAATCTCTCTTCTCCCAATTCATAGGGTTTTTTGGATCATATTCCGTTGTACACATGGATGTCACTTCCTCTTCTGTGAAACTAGCCATTACTCTAGAATCTCCAAGAGGACCTATCCAAAGTGGTCCCGAGACCCGTTTATCCTCTCTATTTAATGGATATGAAAGTGGTAAAAAACAATGCATAGGCAAAGATTCAGTTGAACTCGTAGGAGTCAAACCCTCTTGCATTGAATCGATTACTTCTTTTTCATTAGGCCTTGCTATTCTCCACCCTAACATTTTTTCTAATTGGTTGGCCTTTTCTACAGATTTTCTTACTTTTACTGACAACCTTAGATGATGTGAATCCCACACAGACAATATCGGCTCAGCAAACCTATCATGTTTTGCCGCCGTCCTTGCAACACAAGCCATGAGAACTCTCAATCCAGAATCATGTGCTAAATTATCAGGATTAATTCTAGCCCCATACCTCCTCATCAAGGCCGTTTTTGAAGAACCTGCTAAGGCGGCAGTGTCAGTAGCACTAATTTCTAAAATTGCTTTTTTCGCCAATGATTGAATTGCAGTGTCTAAAAAAGGCATTGGCGAACCAAATGGATCAACATCCACCCAATGCCATCCTTGGTTTAATATTGCAGACCTCAAGTCTCCCTGCTTCCCGTTCAAGACACCTCCTCCATTCCTTGGAGGAAATTTTTGATGATTTTCCATTGCCCTTTCTACGGAGTTCTCGTTCATATCGCAGATAGTTACTCTCAGTCTATTTGCCAATTTCTTTGGTAGTTCGTTTAACCACCTTCTTGCTCTTAGGCCACTAGCTGCCAAGCCATCTATTGCATATATTTCTGATTCCCCTAAATAACCCGACTCAATAATATGCTTCATCAACATGATACTTCTAGTCCTAGAACCAGACATTGCAGGATTATAGAAAACTTTCTCATAGTCTTTCGTTGAAGGACCTATTACGTCGTTCTCTATTTCATTACTTAGTTGAATCAGTGTGGCTCCTTCAAGATGTATCATTGCTAATCCCCTCAATCATAACAATTACCATTTACTAATTCAATAATGTGAGAAAACAATCTCGGAGTCGGCATGTGTAACTTCTCTTCTTTTATCATGAACATAACCAACACGTCTAGTTCCAGGCAATCTTTCATTCAACCATTTTTCTACGGCTGACGACTTTTCCTTACTGATTACGATAGTCATACCCATACCCATATTAAAGGTCCTATGCATTTCTCTATTACTTACTGAGCCCTTTTCTGCCAACCAGGTAAATTCTGGCAAAACTGGTAAAGGGTTATCTATATGCCATCCAAAATCATCATGTAATCTGAGAAGATTAGATAGTCCGCCTCCTGTTATATGCGCCATCGCCTTGATATCTGAGATATCACAAGGCCCCATTCCTTCTCTACATTTTTTTATCAAATCTATCAATGGATTAACATAGATTCTCGTAGGATTGAGCAGTACTTCCCCCAACGTGATATCACCTTCCTCGAATCTTTCAATAACCCTATTGTCATGATTTGAATCAAAAGGGCATTTTTCAGCTAATGAATTACCGGATCGTTCTACGATGGCTCTAACAAGTGTATACCCATTAGAATGTACTCCGCTACTAGGTAAACCAATCATTATATCGCCATTCTGAATTTCTGCTCCCGTAATTGCCCCTCCCTTTGGAAACCAGCCCAGCGCGGTGCCAGATAAATCCAATTCAGTTACAATACCAGGTAATGTTGCAGTTTCTCCTCCAGCCAAAGTAACTCTTGCTCTATTGCAAGCCTCTGCTAGAGATTTACCGAGTATTGCATGCGTGTTAGTATCAGTTTTCGGTACTGCAATGTAATCTACAAAAGCAATCGGCTCTGCTCCCACGCACAAAAGATCGTTAACATTCATTGCAACGCAGTCAATTCCAACTCCATCATACCTCTGCAACTCATTTGCTATCATTAGTTTGGAACCTACGCCATCTGTGGCCAATGCCAATCTGTAGTCTCCAAATTCTATAATGCCTCCAAAACCGCCCGGTAGAGGTACAGGAGCTCCAAAATCGCCTTTTTTCCTAATCGAGGTTGAGAGAGCACCCACTAAACTTGCAACAGCAGCTCCTTCTGCATCTATATCAACTCCAGACGATGCATAATCCATTGGGGTGTCAACCATGGTCTCGCGAGACACAACTACTGCATGAAATACTCTGTCTGTTATTTTCTTATAATTTCTCAGCATACTGCTTATGCATTAATATTTTACAGCGTTTTATTTATTATCGACTCAACTATTCAAAAAACAGTTATTTAGACACATTCCCAAGAGACTCTATAAATGTTATATGTTGTCGAAGGTCCTACCGGAACGTGAGTATCCTATGAATAACAAGAAAATAATTGCAATGATGATGACCCTGAGTATGCTAGCAGCAGCATTTGCTGGTTGCTTAGGCGGAGATGATGAAGAAGACTGGGAGTTAACGGCTGCTGACGATGTAAGTGCAGTATTCGTAACTTCTGAGTGGGACCCAATCATCCCCAATTTGAACGCCGGAGAAATGTGTGATGCACTTCTCTCCTCAATGACCAAAACTGACACAAGAGAAGAAGTGGTCGATTTTACCCGTGGTTACTACACAAGTAGTATAGGGGTAATCGGTGCAGCTGATGCTGCAGTAATTTCAGACCCTCTAGATCTTAATGCAGCTGGTACTGTTGTAGCAGTTCAAGCCAGCACAACTTCAGATTTGTGGGCAAGTGGGGACGGAGATGATCCTGCCAACCTACCAGATGCTACAATCCTAGCATTCCCTATGTGGCCTGATGTAATTGCAGCAATCAACAATGGAGATGCACATTACGCAATGGGCGATTCTCCTGTTTTAGCTGTTGAAGGAGACTTGATGGTCACTTTCTCTGAAGAAACATTCGGAATGGCTGTAGCAGAAGAAGGCTCTGATTTACTTCTAGATGCACTTAATGTAGCAATTACCGCTGTAATCGATTCTGGAGAATATGATTTGATTTTCGGTGCTTCATTTGAGGGCAACGTAGTTCTAACAGACGATACTACTGCTGACACTGCAACATCTTATCCTATGGCAACAGAAGGAAGTAGATTAGCGCATGTGTTAGAAACTGGTGAATTAAAACTTTGTTCAGATACAACATATCCTCCATTCGAGAGTTTGAATGCTGATGGAGATGTAGTTGGATTTTCTGCAGACCTCGCACACGCGATTGCAGATGAATTAGCTGCACACTACATGGGTAACGAAAACCCAACATTCACACCTCCAGTAGTAGAACCTCCTGTTGAAGATAAGGTAATCAAGATTGGATTCTTGAACGATGCTACTGGGCCTATCTCAGTTTATGCTGATGCATTCACATATGCTGCAAACGCAGCAGGAGATATGCTTTCTACAAATGATGGATATACTTTCGAGATTGTAGAAGCAGATTCTGCATGTGACGGTACAGCAGCAGGTACAGCAGCTCAGTCATTGATTGACTCAGGAGTAGTTGGAGTCGCTGGAGCAGCATGTTCTGGTGCTTCAATGGGTGCTAATGCTGTGCTTTCAGCAGCAGGAATCCCTATGGTTTCCTACGCAAGTACTAGCCCTGCACTATCTGATGCAGTGGCTCATCCTGATTTCTTCCGTATAGTGCCTAGTGACGCAATTCAAGGCGACGCAATGGCTGACATGGTTGCAGCAAGTGGAGTAACTTCACCTGCATTAATTCACATGACTAATGCATACGGAGCAGGTCTTGCAGATTCTTTCGAATCATATTGGACTGCTATGGGTAATACACTGTGCACAAAGTTAGGATATGAAGAAACAGCTACTGATTTCTCAGCTGCAGTACAAGCGGTAATGGACGCAGGTTGTGATTCAGCAGTCCTAGCTTCTTACTCAGCAGATGGTGCAATGATCATTGAGACCATGGCTGTAATGGGTGCAACAATCCCAACATTCGGTGCTGATGGAATCGCTGGCGAATCTGCTCTAAATGATTATACAAACCCGGCTGCAGCAAATGGTGTACAAGTAACATACCCTAGAGCAGCATCTGGCGGAGCAGGTTCATTCGGAACTATGTGTGCAGCTGATACAGTTTGTGGTTCAGGTATCTACACACTAGAAGCTTATGACGCAGTAATGATGATCGGTATGGCAGCAATGATGGAAGATGGAGCAAATATGGCTTCACACATTGATATGGTTGGTAATGACTACGCTGGAGAAAGTGGTACACTAACTTTCCTTGATAATGGAGACGTTGGAGGAAGTGGATATGATGTTTGTACATTTAATCACGTACCTACATATGGTGACTACTACAACTGTGATATGATGTGGTCTGCGGCTGGAGGATTAGAAGCGGCACCATTCATGGGAGTTAATGTAAAGATTGGTTTCCTTAATGACGCAACAGGGCCTATTGCAACTTATGCAGCAGGTTTCGTAGCAGCATCTCAAATCGCACTTGGAATTGCTAACACAATCGGATGGAACAGTATGGTTCAATTCGAAATTGTTTACGCTGACTCAGGATGCTCAGGAGATATGGGTGCAACTGCTGCTCAAGCATTAGTTGATGCTGGAGTAGTTGGAGTAGTTGGAGCAGCTTGCTCTGGTGCTTCAATGGCAGCAAATGCTGTATTATCTGCAGCAGGAATCCCACAAGTTTCCTATGCAAGTACTAGCCCTGCATTATCAGACGCTACTGCTTACCCTGACTTCTTCCGTGTAGTTCCAAGCGACGCACTACAGGGTCAAGCACTTAGTGCAGTAGTTCAAGCAGACGCGCCTGCTGATGGAACAGTCGGATTAGTACATATGACTAACGCATATGGGTCTGGTCTGGCTGATGCTTTCACAGCAGATTTCGAAGCCGATGGACACACACTTTGTACAACTATTGGATATGAAGAAACAATGACAGATTTCTCTGCTGCTGTTCAAGCAATGGTAGACAATGGATGTACTTCTGCTGTTTTGGTTTCATATGCAGCAGATGGTGGAATGATCATTGATGAGATGAACTCACAAGGTTGGTCTGGCCAAGTATATGGTGGAGATGGAATTGCTGAAGAAGGTCTTGGAGCAGAGGCAACATCTAGTGTTGATGGAGTAATTGCTACCAAACCTGCAGCAGCGTCAACTGGTGTAGTCGGTGCAGTATTTGCTGGACTTTGTGCACAATCTCCTGATTGCGCTGGTGGTATCTATACTGCTGAAGCATTCGATGGAGTTGTACTTGTGGCATTAGCTGCATTTGCACAGATGGCATCTCCTGGTGCAACACTGAGCCAAGTAATGATGGCTACTGGTCAAGGTTTAGCTGGAGCAAGTGGAGACATTTCATTCATGGCGAATGGTGACGTACCTGGCGCAGGATACTGTGTTGGTGATTTCACTGAAGATGCTGATGGTGTTTCCTTTGACTGCAACCGCAGCTGGGACCCAGCAAACGGAATGTCTTGAATAATCGAATAGATTAACGAGATACGTAAAGCAGTGTGGCGGATTTTCCGC
>NYXJ01000093.1 GCA_002685315.1 Methanobacteriota archaeon | reverse complement strand
TGTTAAGATATGCGTGGTCCTAGGTGATTTAATGAGGGAACTTCATAATGAAATAGTTCCAAAGTTATCAACTGCTATGGTGAAATTAGGATTAAATGACAATCAATGGTTGAGTTCACTCGGAAGTTCTACAGATAAAACACATGGCGATATAACTCTACCTTGCCATACATTGTCTAAAATTTTGAGAAAATCTCCTAACGATATAGCAATCGAGATTGCAAATAATCTCGATTCTGAACTATCTGAAATTGTAGAAATCAATATTGTAAATGGTTTTCTTAATTTCAAGGCCAAAAATTCTTGGATTTCTAAGAAGATTTCTTCCATGAATTCAGATCCTAGGTTGGGTGTAGAGTTAGAAAATAGAAAAACCATTGTTATAGATTATTCTTCACCAAATATCGCCAAAAGGATGCATGTTGGTCATCTGCGTTCTACAGTAATTGGCGATGCTTTGTCAAGAATTTTTTCATTTAAAGGACATAATGTAGTTGGTGAGAATCATATCGGAGATTGGGGGACTCCTTTTGGTATGTTGATTGAACACTTTATTGAATGTGATAATAGTAATGTTGGTGAAATAGAACTTTCAACTTTCTATAAAGAAGCTAGGTATAAATTTGAAAATATTGATGATTTCGCTTTACGTTCAAGGCAGAGAGTTGTTAAACTTCAGTCTAGAGATGCTGAAACGATTGATTTATGGCAAAAATTAGTAGATTTCTCTCTAGTTAATTTTAATTCAGTCTACCAAATGCTAGGAGTCCTTCTAAATGATGATAATTTGGCCGGAGAATCAATCTATGAAGATCTACTTCCAGAAGTTGTAAAACGTCTCGAATCTCAGAATTTAATTGTTGAAAGCGAGGGTGCTTTAGTTGTGTTTCCTGATGGCTGGTATAATCGTGAAAATGAACCTCTGCCTCTTATAATTCGTAAAGGTGATGGTGGTTACAACTACGCCACTACTGATCTTGCTTGTATAATAAATCGTGTTGAATCAATTGAATGTAATGAAATGCTGTATGTTGTTGGCGCTGAGCAATCACAACATTTTTCTATGGTTTTTCAAGTAGCCAAAGATGCAAAATTTATGGATGAGAAGATTAAAGCAGTGCATGTCTCATTTGGTTTAGTCATGGGCTCAGATGGTAAGAAATTAGCCAGCCGTGAAGGTAAAGCAATCACTCTGAAAGAATTATTGGAAGAATCAGTTAATAGGGCGGAAAAATTGATTCTTGAGAAGAATTCTTCTATGTCCGATTCAGATCGTAAAAAAATCTCTAAAATGATAGGAATAGGAGCAATAAAGTACGCAGACTTATCTATTGATAGAAATAAGAATTATGTATTTGATTGGGATAAAATGTTATCATTCGATGGAAATACGGCTCCTTATCTACAGTATGCTCATGCAAGAATATGTAGTATTTTCCGTAAATCATCTATCTCTCGTGAATCTACATTTAATTCTGAAATCTTAGTAGTAAATGATTTCGAAAAGTCTCTTTCTAAATCTTTAATTGGATTTTCTGAATCAATCGATGAGACAATAAATAGTTATAGCCCTCATCGTTTGGCAGTTTACTTACATCATTTAGCTCAAGATTTCGCCTCATTTTATGAGAATTGCCCTGTTTTAGTTTCTAACGATGAGACCCAGATGAATAGTAGATTAGCTCTGTGTAATTTAACTGCGAGGACATTGAAGACAGGACTAGGGCTTTTGGGGATTGAAACACCAGAAAATATGTAATTAAATAATTTCTTTCAATATTTTCACATTTCCTTTTACAGATTTAATTCTTTTTGAATCGATTATTAAACTCCAAAATGGTACAAAGTCAACTTCGACATTTATCCATTCTAGTTCATTAATTAGTTCTTCAGAATGAGGATTGTCTAAATTAATTTTATTAACAATATAATTTTTAACTTTGTTATTATTTTTCTCTAGATATTCTTCAACTTCCTTACAATCATCACATGATTCTTTTGTTATTAGAAGTAAATAATCGAATTTTCTATTGACATTTTCCCAGTCGTAAATTGATATAATTTCGTTCATTTTATCAACTCCAGACGATGGTTATCTTTGAATGGTCCTATCCACCCGCAAGTGTATGGTATCAATAGGCGACACAGCACCAGACTTTACTTTGATGGCGAATGACAGAAATATGGTTACTCTGAGTGACTCAATCGGGAATAAAGTGGTTTTAGCATTCTATCCTGCTGCTTTCACTGGTGTATGTACAACTGAGATGTGTACTTTTACAAACTTTATGAGTGATTTTGAAAATATTGAGGCTGAAGTATTCGGAATCAGTGTTGATTCAATATTTTCCAATAATGAGTTTTCAAAAATCAATTCAATAGGATTCCCATTACTTTCCGATGTGAACAGAAATGCTACAAATTCTTATGGTGTTGGAATTGATTTTGTTATGCCTGGATACACTGCTGCACAGAGGTCAGTTTTTGTGATTAATGAGGATGGAAAAATTGGTTATTGCTGGATTGCTGATAATCCCGGTATAGAACCTAATTATCAAGAAATAATTGATTTTTGTAAAAGATAGGCTAATTTATTTTACTTCTTCACCAGACCATCTCTTACTTAATTTATGATCGATGTCAAGTTGGTCCAGTATCCTTGCAACTACGAAATCTATCAATTCTTCAATGGTATTTGGTTTATGATAGAATCCAGGACTTGCAGGGAGTATAATGACTCCCCAGGTTGACATTTTTGTCATTGCTTCTAGATGAGCGGTTGCAAAAGGAGTTTCTCTAGGGACTAGAATCAACTTTCTTCTTTCTTTGAGAGCAACAAGAGCACTCCTAGTCGCTAGATTATCTGAGATTCCTGCTGCGATTTTCCCTATAGTTGTACCACTAGTTGGGCAAATGATATATGCGTCATATTTTGCAGATCCAGAAGCAGGTTTTGCAGCTAAATTATGATTTTCATGCAATGTTACTCCTCTAATTTTTGATAAATCCTTTGCAGTCATGTCACATTCTAGATGCAAGTTGATTGCACCTGTTTTTGTTACTATCAAATCTACCTCCCAAGAAGCTTCAGAAAGTGCTTCTACAAGTCGTACAGCATACTGTGCACCAGAAGCACCTGTTAAGGCTACAACAGCGGATGGCATGAAACGCCGTGGGAACTAGACATCTTGAACTATTGCTTAATTTTTACAGACATTCTTCAATGCAAATGCCAAATATTCATACTCATCTAAGTTATTGTAAATTTGAGCGGAAATACGCATATACCTTCCTTCTGGATTAGGCCAATACCACACTGGAACTTGTATATTGTATTCATCTAGAAGATCTAGATGTATTGAATCCGGTTCATGAATAGAAAGATTAGTGTAATCATCAAAATTTAATTTTATTGTTGCTATGCTTGCTATCATTTTGTCAGGACAAGGGGGAGGAATATCCAATTCTCGACAAAGATATTTTCTTGCTTCAATTACCAAGTTATTATTATGTTGCATTATTTCTTCCCAACTCATTCCCACTATCTTACTAACTTCACTGATAACATATGGGATTACACACCATGCGGATATATCTCTAGTTCCTGTCCAATCGAATTCGTGACGAAATCTCGAAGTTCCTTCTAAAGGAGCAGTCATTCCATGACTAATTGTTAGAGGGTGAATAAATTCTTGCATATCCTTTCTTACATGCAAAAACGCTGAACCTTTAGGTGCACATAGCCATTTATGGCAATTACTAGTTGTAAACGATGCACCAATTTGTTCTAAATCTAGAGGAATCATTCCAATTCCATGAGCTGCATCAAGAAGTACTTTAATACCCTTATTTTCTAGTAGTTTAACTAATTTTTCAAAAGGCATTTTTATCCCAGTAGGGCTAGTTACTGTATCAATTAATGCTAATTTAGTTCTTTCTGTAACACATCGCATAATTTCTTCAATTATAATTTCTTCATTGTTAATCGGGAAAGGTATTTCGCAAGTCACAACTTTAGCATTATTCTTTCTAGCAACAAAATCTATTGTATTTCTACAAGCTTGATAAGCATGACTTGGGACTAATATCTCATCATCAATTTTGAAATCTAGCGATCTTAATACTGTATTTACTCCTGATGTTGCGTTTTCAATCAATGCCAAATCATCATAATCACATTTAACAAATTTAGCAATTGCTTTTCTAGTTTCTAATAATGCTTTAGGGGCAATTTCTTCATAGAATTTCACCGGGTCCTTTTCTACAAGTTGTTGCCATCGTTTTTGTTCTTCTAGAACTATTGTAGGTGTGGCTCCGTATGAACCATGATTTAAGAAAATGGTTGATGCATCGATTCCCCAAAATTCAGACAAAGGATTTTTCTGCGGTCTATTCATAGAAATTCCTCAAGATTACAATTTTCTTCTTCAAATGGTACCCTATTAAGTATATTTTCGATATTTGAGATTAGAGTATTTTCAAGTAACTCTCTTGTGATTTTCTGATTATTATTTTTCTTATATCCCAATTTTTCTAATGATGTTGTAGTGCCTACATCTAATCCGCAGCAAGCGAGGTTTTCAATCCTATTTCCAGGGGTGGCATAGTTCAGCGCTAAACCATGCCTACTAACCCAATGAAGAAATGCAAGTCCTATAGAACATACCTTTTTTCCATCAACCCATACCCCCATCATTGCAGAATCTCTGTATCCTTCAATACCAAGGTCTTTCAGAGTTTTAATAACCAAATCCTCTATTTTGTTAATGATTTTTCTGACACTTTGTTCGTCATTTTCCCATTTCACAATAGGATAAGCGACTAGTTGCCCGGGTCCATGCCATGTGATTCCTCCACCTCTGTCTACAATTGTCTGTTCATAATCGTCACTAACTACTACTCCTTCCCTACTGGCCTTCGGACCAATGGTAACTATTTCTGGATGTTCTACGAGAATAATAGAGTCAATAATTTCATCATTGATTCTTTTTTGTTGCATAACGCGCATAATTTCTGAAACTTTAGAATGTTCAACAATTCCAGCCCTTAGGACTTGGATATTTTTCAACAAATCACCTCAGGAAGTATGTATTGCGTGACCCAATGTTTTCAATACACTTTCATGAAAAGCCTCCGTCATTGTTGGGTGTGCGTGAACTGTATCTGAGATATCCTCTAACTGTGCTCCCATCTCAAGAGCCAAAATGAATTCACCATGTAATTCGGCTACGTGACTGCCAACTGCTTGAATACCAAGAATCACATGATCTTCTTTTCTTGCAGTTACTCTTATGAAACCTGCAGTTTTTTCTGCTTCTATCGTTAGAGCTCTTCCATTGGCTGCTAGAGGGAATTTCCCAATAATGACCTCTTCGCCCCTTTCTTCCGCTTCGTCAGGAGTCAGTCCTACAGAGACAATTTCTGGTTCAGTGAAAACAATTGCAGGAATTGCCACTTTGTCAAATTCTCTCTTTTCGCCGGAAATAATCTCTGCCACCATTTCGCCTTGGGCGCTTGCCTTGTGTGCCAGCATTGGTTCTCCAGCAACATCGCCGATTGCGTAAACTCCTGGTGCTGATGTCCTGCATTGTCGGTCAATTCTAATAAATCTGCCAGATGCATCCATTCTTATTCCCATATTTTCAACCCCCCATCCTTTTGAGTTTGGACTTCTTCCAACAGTTACTAAAATCTTATCGACAGTAATTTTTTGTTCTTCAGAATCTTTTTCAAATGTAAGTTCCACCTTTCTTGATGCTCCTTTCCCTTTGATTTTAGCTCCTTTTGCTAGAGCATTAGTATGAATAGTAACTTTGTTCTTCTTCAACCATATTTCAAGTGGCCTTTTGATTTCTTTATCCATTATTCCTAAGATACTATCCATTCCTTCAACTACAGTGACTTCTGTACCTAATTTCCTTAACGCACAACCTAATTCTAGTCCTATATATCCTCCTCCTACAATAGCGACCTTTTTAGGTAGTTTTTCTAAACTCAATGCACCGGTTGAAGAAAGAACGAATTCTTCATCACACGGCATAAAAGGCAAATCAATATGAGATGAACCCGTTGCAATAATTACATTTTCTGCTTCGATGGTTATATCTCCATTTTCGGTCTTAACAGTACAGTTTTTCGATGAAGAAAATGTGGCCCAACCCTGTATTAATTCAGCACCTGCATTTTTAACCAATGTTTCTACACCTTTTGTCAATCTTTGAACAATTCCATCTTTCCATTCTACAATGCCTTTCATTTCAATTTCGGTATTTCCTAAAACTGTAATTCCCATGTGCCCTTCTTCTTTGGAATGTTTACCCAATGCTTCATATCTTTCTGCAGCATGAATAATAGCTTTACTTGGAATACATCCAACATTTAGACAAACTCCCCCTGCTTTTTCACCCTCAACGATTATTGTATCGAGGCCTAATTGAGCGGATCTAATTGCAGCAACATATCCTCCTGGGCCCGCTCCGATGACTAGAACTTGACATTTACGATTATTACTCATTTTTTCCACCTACATAAAAATTAGAGCTGGGTGTTCTAACATTTTCTTCAATGACTGAATCAGGGCCGCTCCATTAGCACCATCTACAATTCGATGGTCAAAAGAACTTGAAACATTCATAATCCTCCTAACAACAACTTTTCCATCTTGAACTACAGGCATCTCTCTTGCTTTATGGACTCCTAGGATACTAACTTCTGGGTGATTAATGATTGGTGTGGCTCCTAACCCTCCATCTCTGCCGAGACTTGTAATTGTAAATGTGGAACCTGTCAAGTCATCTAGGCTAGCAGTACCATTTCTAGCTGAGCCTGAAACTCGTTGCATTTCGGCTGCTGATTGCCATATGTCCATTGCTTCAACATGTTTTACGACAGGAACAAATAATCCTCTATCTGTTTGTGTGGCAATTCCGAGATGGATTGCAGAGTGTTGAGTGACAATATTATTTTCATCATCATAATGTGCATTACATTCTTGATGTTTCGGCATTATTTTAGCCAAAGCCATCATTATGAATGGCAGATAAGTTAATTTTGGTTGCCCTTCGTCTTTGGTGGAATTTAAAAATTTCCTGAGTTTTTCTAACTCAGTGACATCAATTTCTTCAAAATATGAGAAGTGAGGTATAGAAAATTTTGATTTGACCATTTGTTCAGCAATTTTTCTTCTTAAACCTACGACCTTTATTTCGTTTGTTTCTGTCCTTTTTGTAGAATATGATTTTGGAGGTGCACCTGTAACTGCCCCTCCTGCTGCGATGTATGCGTCTAAGTCTGCATGTCTAATCCTTCCAGCGGGTCCAGAGCCGGATACGAAAGTTAGGTCTAGTTCGGCCTCCCTAGCTCTTCTCCTTACAGCAGGACTGGCCAATACCCTAGTATTTTGTCTTACTTTTGTTGTTTTAATTGGTTCTTGAATGAGAACTTTTTCAGGGATCGATTTTTTTTCTATAACCTCAACTACCTTTTCCTCAAGTTCAACTGATTCTTCAATTAAAGGTTCGGGAACTGGTATAGTTTCTGTATGTTCTTCTGTAGAAGAGACATTATCTCCACTTCCTGAGAAAGTTATCAAAGCGGTACCTACCGCAATCATATCGCCAACTTCTCCACTTAATTCCTTTACTATTCCACTTGTTGGGGAAGGTATGGTAACAGTTGCCTTATCGGTCATTACATCGACGATTGGAGCATCTTCAACTATTGTATCTCCAACCTTGACGTGCCATGACACTATTTCTCCTTCTACTACTCCTTCTCCTATATCTGGTAACTTGAAAACATAATCTCCCATATTCATTCCTCCTGAGTTTTTTGTATTGCTTCAGCAATTCTAGAGGGACTTGGCATATAATCCCATTCTGTCGTATGTGGGAATGGCGTATCCCATCCTGTGACCCTTTCTATTGGACTTTCTAAATGATAAAAACATCTTTCTTGTATTGAAGCAACCATTTCAGCCCCAAATCCACTAGTTTTCGGTGCTTCATGGACAACAACACATCTCCCCGTCTTTTCAATTGATTTAACTACAGCATCTCTATCCCAAGGTACTAATGTTTGTAAATCTAATAAATCGCAACTAATTCCTGAGTTTCTTATTGCTTGTTCTGCCACATGTACCATTGTACCCCAGGCAATTACAGTACATTTATGTCCCTCCATCGCCAATCTGGCCTCTCCTAATGGTATTTTATAATATGATTCAGGAACCTCGGCTTCTGGATGTTCTTTCCATGTTGGGACATTATGAGGGTCACCATAAAATGGGCCTCTGTAACATCTTTTTGGTTCAAAGAAAATTACGGGGTCATTATCCTCAATAGCACTAATTAGAAGACCCTTAGAATTGAACGGTGTGGAACAATATACTACTTTCAACCCGGGAGTATGTGTGAATTGAGATTCTGGAGATTGCGAGTGATGATGACCTCCTCTAATACCTCCTCCCGCAGGCGTTCTAATTGTGACAGGGCACCAGAATTCTCCTCCTGAACGATGCCTAACCTTTGCCATCTCATTCACAATTTGGTCATATGC
>NYXJ01000092.1 GCA_002685315.1 Methanobacteriota archaeon | reverse complement strand
TGAATATACATTGACCATTCTTTTTGTTTTCGACTTCCGCGAAGTCATTTTAGAAGTCATCTTACAACCTATCGATGGAGAAACTCCATTTAAAATCGATAATTTATCTACTATAGAACATCTGTCAATCCAATCATATATTCCTTCCTTCCCTTTTACCTCTAATTCGGGACTTGGCCCCGGAGTAATTCTAATGTAAGGAAGATCAGATAAATCTAATTCTGTAAGTTCGTCAAAAATCTCATCTTCATTCAACGGAGAATCCCATATATCATCTGAACCATCAATATGAGACCATGGTGAAACATCCTCTAAACTATAAGGAATTAGACCTATTGGAGTTGAAATAAGTATTATTGATTCAGGAACCTCTTCAAGTAATGAGACAATAGTATGTAATGAACTCTCTCTCCATGGAGGAGGGGCTCCTTCGATAATGACTACTCTCTTAGGATCAGTAAGAGAACCATTCCACCAAGAACCTGGAATTCTCCACCTAAGTGCTATTAAAGATTTAAAATGAAGAATATGGGGTCTTTCATCTATGTCTTCTACTAGGTTTTCACCACCCTTTCTAACAGGATTGGTAGAAGAAATCATCCTTAGCGATGAGACTCCAACTGGACCATCGTCAGGTTCTTCTAGTTGGTCAAGAACCCAAAGAAATGCCTCTCTTAATTGTGCTGAAGAATGACTTCTTTCTTCCGCTAACTGCCAAATTTTACCATTCCTTATAGCTTCACGGCAGCGAGCTAATTCAGATTGGGTGACTTCTAAATTGTGCCTAGCAAGAACTTTTTCACGTTGTTTACTATCTAATGACCTGACTTCTTCAGGAGTCCAATTAAATAATTCAGAAGAGCTACATGGCCATTCAGTGATTTCATCTAAACGGACTGTGCCAGTAGGTGTCAATAGTCTGTTACCTCGAGCAAAAAGCGCATAGGCAGCAGAATCAAAAATATCTACACCTAATGCTATTGACATTGGGAATAGCAATGGGTGGCCACAACCAAACAGATGAACAGGTCTATTTGGAGGAAGTGTAGATTTAGCAGAAAGAAGAATACTGAATAAATCCCTATATCTTTGATTTTCCATTAGTGGAACGATTCCACCTATTGGATGAACCGTAAAACCTCCATCATTGCCATTTACATCACCCATTAATTGCCCTGCTAACGCCCTTAAATCCTCATGAAGACCTCCTTGAATTGGTCCATTTAATAGTAAATCCTTTTGCGCCACATCTAATGAAATTGAAGCCCTTTCTGCAGTAATTTCTACTGCAGACTCAATTTCATCTCGGCTCATATCGGGTCTACCAAAAACATCAAGCATTGTCCCAATATCTACACCAATATCTCTTTGAAATTTGACAATTTCCTCAACTCCAACTTCTACATCACCATAAACATATGATTGAAAAGTCCCCGAATCTGTAACTATAACTCCGGGAAAATCAATTAATTGATGTACTCCATTTTCTAAAGCCGAACTGCTCAAATCATCATGTTTCCAAATCACATAAGAGTTAGTAATCAATCCTTCAACACGGTATTTATCCCACATTTCACGAGGTTCGATAGTCCTAATATTTGGATTCACAACTGGTAGTAACATCGGTGTATTTAGCATGCCATGATTAGTATGCAAGCGCCCTATTCTAGCCGCACCATCTTTTTGTAAAATTTCAAACTTGCCTTTGTCTTGAGGACGGCAAGGTTCAGGATTGGGTCGTGTACTCACATCATGACTGAAGCAACTATCAGTCATCAATCCTCGCTTACGCGAGATATAACGGAAAGACTGACAACTCCTTCAATAAGTTTAATCGAAACTTGATCCCCAGTATTTACTTCTAGTGTAGGATCAGATTCAAACCCATGAGCATATGGGACGTTTAGTAATGAGGCAGCAGGCAAAGTAAGAGGGCATACGTCACAATTTACTATTGCCTTGGGCCCTTTACCTGTGTAAATTAATCCCATTAATACAAATGGAGCAACTGTAGAACCAGAACCTTTTGGATAAATTAGAATTGTATCTTCTATAGCGGTTCCATCTAAGGGATGACCTTTCTCTTCGATGATGCCAGTATCTCTGTTTACATATCCCAGATATGTAATTGGGACATCAGTTACTAGAGCCTGCCCTTCCATCGACCATTCTGTTTGACTGGGTAGACTCTTACCATTTATTTCCAAACTACCTTTTCTATACGTCTTATTGGAATGCATTGGTTTAACAATAATTGAGTCTAAAGTTGGTCTCGGAGAATCTATTAAATTAGGATTAAATGCATGTTCTACACAATCCGAAATAGTTGACACACTGGTTGGCATTTTGTTTAGACCTGAGGTCAAATAATGCTCTGCTTTAAGTGAATTAGTAAGAATATGATTATACTTATTCCTATTATAGGGAGTGACTTCCGGACATGTATCTTTCAATACTAATGCTCCTGCTTCTTCCAACAAATCTACAGTCCCATCAGATTCCAGAATATCATAATTATGACCACTGGTAAATATCCAAAGACGAGAATCGGGTATAATTCCTCCATTTTCCATTTTTGAGCGGACATATGATGCAGTAGTTCTAACCTCTCCAACACTGGCTTGAGGGCAACCAATTACTACAAGATCAACTATACCACTAGGTGATAATTCTTGATATCGTAATTGTAAATCATTTTCTGAGAATACTAGTTCTCCTTCATAGTTATTAATAGTTGGAGGAACTGTGGTATGCCCATCAGCCCAAAGCATAGGACAACCATAATTCGCAGCTGCTGCAGTCAATGCTTTTTTCATTTCAAAACTTGCATCATCAGGGAGTCCGGAAATATGCGGCATCATTCCCCAAGGCAACTTCCACTCAGGTCTTATCTGCTTACCAATCCAGTCACCCAAAACACTCCAATCAGAAATATTTTCCATTGAACATTTTACAGTAACGTGAATGTTTGGTACTCGATTTTTTTCGATATGAAGACCCCATAAAGGAGCCCAACCCGTTAATGCTGTTGCCAACGCTGATAATCCCGATTCTCTATTTGTAATCAAAGAAGTATAAGAATTAGAAAAACAAACCGCATTTGATTCGGCCCAGGACCCAATTCCTTCCGCTAAATCTATCCCTCTATCATAAGGAGTGCAAGATAGTGTCGCCTCAATTCCAAGATTATTGTAAGCATCAATTATCTCAAATTGGTGCTTCAAAAAATCTGGATAATCTATACCCATTTCTTCCATTTTTTCTCTGTCACAACCAGCTGAATTAAGTGTAGTAGGGATTGAAACTACTCCTCTATCATCTCCAGCTAAATCAGAAAGAAAACGACGAAGCCCGTGCCCTCCGGTGATTACACTCACTCCAGACACGTGAGAATGTTCACAACGGACGAAGTCAATCGCCCCAGCACTAGATGCAAGATCTACTACTAATCTTGCTGCTTTCTGTTTGGTTGCACCATGTTCACCCTCAAGCATTGAAATTAACTCGCTTGGCACATTCATACTCTACGGGCAGCACTGAGACCCGATAAAACATAAAGGTAAAATCATGAAAATAATCAACTTCTCTGTCTCTGGGCTTCTATAGCGACATAACTTAATGGAGCCTGTAAATTAAAAGAAGGGACAAAACCTGACATGGGAATTCTAATAATCTCATCAGATTGTTCTAAAATTTGTTCAGGTATGCCATTTCGCTCCCCCCCTACAACTAGAACAATATTCCCAGTCATATCAATATCCCAAGGTGCTGACTCGCCGACATCTTCTACTGAGATTATCCTGAAGCCATAATCCTTAGCCATCAATATTGATTCTAAACCAGAGGTCCAGAAAACAGGTAAGAACCTATGAGCTTTCATTGAAGCACGTTTTGCTGCACTTCTTTCTTGGTTATTCAAAGAAGCATCAATGATAACTGCGTCTGAACCAGAAACTTCAGCAGTTCGAATACAAAAACCGATATTTACGGGATAAGAAGCCCCGGCAAGTAGCCAAATAAGCCCTCCTTTAGATAGTACTTCTTCTAATGAAGAATCAGGATTACGTCCGACTAAACATAGGATATTTGGAACACCTTCAGAATTAGAACGAGACATTCGCCAAAGATCATTTTCCGAACCATAAATAATCTTAATTCTTGATTTTTCTGCATGGACTAGTATTTCACTAATAACTGTTGATTGGGCGCCTCTTTTGATTAGAATTAGATTCACGTCCTCGCCCTGTTCAATTGAAGATAAAACTTCAACTTCACCACATCTCTGCATACTCATAATACACCCTCTGACTCTATTGCTTCTGAATAAGTTATAACTTTAATTGGGATTAATATCTCATTTTTTCTAAAAAATGGCAATTTAGTAGGGGGGTCATAAACTGCAAGAATATGATTCCCATGAGGTTGAAAATTTTCCTTAATTAGTAATTTTTTCAATCTCTGTGCTAATTTATTTACCTTTTTAGAACCATAAAAACCAGAAAATCTCATTACTGCAATTAATCTTTCAGGGACTTTCATGATTTCAACTAATGAGTCGTTGGGCTCAGGTAATTCTGTGATGGCATATTTTGAAGGCATGGTAAATGCCATATTCATTGTTAAATTATCATTCCACATTTCCACAGGTGCGGTCATAGAAATTTTTTCATTGGATTTATTATTGCCGAAAATATATCCGGCTATAATTCTAAAATTATTCGTAGGCGTTAGTCTTTCAACTATTTTTCTTGACACTCGCGCTTGAATTACTTCTTCATAAAGTCGTATTTCAAAATTCTCATGAGTACTTACTAACTCGTACTTTGGTTCTTCCAAAGTTGCTGCCATATATACTCCCAAGAAGTCTTTAGTATTCGTACTTTGTATCGCTCTACAGAGTAATTCATTAACTAATCATTCACTTAGTTTAGAATCGATACTTTTCAGTAGGTCTCTAATTTCTATAAATACATCTTCTGAACCTAAATTAGAGGCATGAGGAATTGGATTTGATACTAAAGAATCTCTCTGCTCGAGAACCAAATCACGGAATTGTTCAGAGTTCTTAACTCCTGTTAAGATAAATGGGGCCGCACCCGCGGTCTCAAATTGCATTCTAACAACGCCAAATGCGTTCAGTATTGGGCCTTCGTGAATCGAAACATCTGTTAATTTGTCTAGAGGTATGTTCTGCTGTTTCTTGAAAAGCCATCCCATACGCATATTTACTGAACGATCAGTTAGAGCGGCCGACATATGTTCGTACTGTTTTTGATGAATAATCCATCCAAATGGTAGCCAGAATATCATCACAGGTATTCCAATTACTGTTGAAAGGAGCGTTAAGTTAGTAGTCATCCACCAATAAATAATTATTTTCCTATCAAACTCTACAGCCATTTTGTGGCCGCTGTCAGCATATCCGATTGAAGGTTCCATATGTGGATGTAGAATATATTTATTCTTTAACCTAACGATTAAACTTGAAAATAGGAATAGGTCTCATTTTATGCGAATTAATGCGATTAAATTTCAAATATATCCTCATTACTTCTGCGAGTCTCTCATTGAGTTCTTTTTCTAGAGATGGGTTTTCAATTTCATTCATTGCCCACTCTAATTCTTCATATGTAGCCCCTATCTGATCTTCGTCAGTCCTTCCATCATTCCAAAGTCCGTCCGTCGGAGGAGCATCTTGAATGGGTTGAATTATCTGTAAAGATTTCGCTAATGAGTATACTTCTGATTTGTAAAGGTCCGCTATAGGCGATATATCTACGCCGCCATCTCCATATTTAGTGAAAAATCCTACTCCGAAGTCTTCGACCTTGTTTCCTGTACCTACAACAATACCATTGTTTGAACCGGCTAGAGCATAAAGAGTTGACATTCTAAGTCTGGCTCTAGTATTAGCCATTGAAAGATCTGAAACATTAAAATCGTTTAATTTTGAATGGAATACCTCGTAAGTCTCTGTTAAATCAATAATGTGATCTTCTACATTATCCCATTTTCCCTTCAACCATTCAATATGTTGGTTTGAAAGATTATATTGTGATATGTTCTGATTAATTGGCATATTAATCACTTTAGTTCTTAATCCAGTTTTAGCACAAAGAGTTGAAGTGACTGCGGAATCGACACCTCCTGAAACTCCAACAACCAAAGTAGAGATATTATTTTTCCACGCGTACTCCCTAATCCAATCAGATATATCCTCGGCTATATTAGTCCAATCTTTTTGCATAATAATCCGCCCTAATGACAAGCAACCCCGTACTTCTTCAGCCGCCAGTAATTATATGGCCATGGGGTCAAAAACCCTGCTACAAGCATTGGAATAATTACCCACAAAGTCAGCTTGGCTCCTCCAGTCAGAACAACATCAACAACATTCATCGCCGCTTCCATTGAAATCATCGAAATCAGAGACATTCCAATCGCGACTCTAAAAGCTTCCTTCAATGCCATTTGGGCTGACAGGATTATCGTCTCAAGAGCGATAGAAGTCATGATTCCATTGAACATCGCAAGCATCATAATCGACATTGTAGACCACCCAAGGGCATCAAGATAAGGAATAAATTGGAATGCGGCAATTGTTCCGAAATCTCCGATACTGCAACCAACTAGGCACCATTTCGTATTGTGAGCCGATTGTCTCCATACCGGCCCATCTGTCCAATTAAATGGTTCGGATTCGCCATCAACTGTATAACCGATTTCTTGTACACTAGAGGTCATGATTTCTTTAGATACATTTTGATGTAGGATAATGGCGATACCAGATTCATGAGAAACATCTGCAGAATTAACACCTTGAATACTTTCAAGAGCACTTTTCACTCTATTTGAACAAACATCACAAGTCATTCCTCCAACATCTAAAGTGAGTGACTCTAACATCTAATTAAACGCAGTAGGTTATGCCTTTTGAAGTCGTGGTTATACTCTAATCTATTTTTTACTATTAGTCACGTTCAAGAAAGCGTCTACTCTCGGCGTTCATATGACCGTACC
>NYXJ01000091.1 GCA_002685315.1 Methanobacteriota archaeon | reverse complement strand
TGATGCTTCGTCATAACTAATAAGACTGAACTGTCATCGCAAGTATCATGGTTGAAGACCGCTTGGTATGGATAGATCTTGAAATGACAGGTTTAGACCCCGATGAAAACACAATCATTGAGATTGCTACAATTGTTACTGAAGGCGATTTATCCATAGTTGCTGAAGGACCTAGCTTTGCGATCTCAGTTTCAGAAGAAGACTTAGCAAAAATGGATGATTGGAATGTTTCCCACCATACTCAAAATGGATTGATAGAAAGAGTGCGTTCATCTAATACTACTATGAGTGAAGCAGAAAATCTAACATTAGAATTTTTACAGTTACATTGTCTAGCTGGTGTTCCACCACTGTGTGGAAATACAATTGGTCAAGACCGTCGGTTTTTACGTAGATATATGCCAACTCTACACGCTTTTTTCCATTATCGAAGTGTCGATGTTACTAGTGTGAAAGAATTGGTGAGGAGATGGTATCCAGATGTGCCAAAATGGAGGAATAATTCTGGTCACAGAGCATTGGGGGATATCAGAGGAAGTATTGGGGAGCTAACATATTATAGAGAAAATATTTTCTTGAATGATTAGATTTTTCCCTCTCGTCAAGTCTATTTTTCTGATATATATGAATTAGTTTTTAGAGTTTATAATTCTCCGAGTTAGTATGAAGAGCGCTGTTAGCATATTTATGGCCATTTTGATGGTCTCAACAACTTTGGCAGGATGCGCGTCAAATGATAGTATTAGCCAGACAAATGATGACGTAGATGAATTACAAAAGAATCAAGATGAAATGACTTTATTGTTAGACGCTTTGATAAATGAAAATATTGCTTTAAGAAATGATCTCGATGCTTTGAATAATTCTTCTAACTCTATGATGTTACAAATAGATGAATTAGTTTTAGAAAGACAGGCGTTGCTTTCGCAATTAAGTTCTAGTGATTACAATACCTCTTCATTATACAATATCATGGTTGACCAAACACTTGAGTTAGCAGCACTACAAGCACTTCTTGAGTTAGAAGGAGAAGCAATTGAAAGTCTTGACAATGCTCTCGAGTCTACTAAACAATCTTTGCAAGAGCTTTCAGATCAAGTTATTCTATACAGACCTCTTCCAAATGTTGATTGTCCATCAATTAGTTCTGGTATAACGGTGATTTCTGGGGTTGATGATGGTTCTGGAAAAGGAGAAGCAAATGATGGTATTCTGCATCTTGATGAAGGAACACATAGTTTCTCGTTCTGTAACACAATATTTGATAGACTAACTGACGATTTAGTATTGCCTCCGGGCTCATCAGGTCTTACTTGGATTATTGAATTGGAAGAAGTTGTTTTATTCACCGGTAATAATGGTTCTACAGGTCTTGAATTATGGGTTAGTGATGGCACTAAAAAGGGAACAAGATTAGTAAAAGATATTCTTCCTGGTGTTTATTCCAGTGGCCTCATAGATCCTGTTAGATTTGGTGATGGCATATTATTTGCAGCAAGTAATGGAGTAAATGGGAGTGAACTATGGTTCTCAGATGGAACAGAAGAAGGAACTTATATGGTTAAGGACATCAATGAAGGTTATTCCAGAGGTCTTTTATCTTCAGCCGTTAATGGTTTTTCTTCACTAATTACAATATCTAGATCAGGTGCTTATTTCAGAGCGACAAATGGAATTAATGGTACTGAGTTGTGGTTTACTGATGGAACTGAACAAGGAACACATATGGTCTTAGATATTAATCCTGGAGCTTCTGAAAGTATACCGAGTGCTTTGATGACTATTGCTGATGTTGTATATTTCTCAGCAAATAATGGTGTTAATGGCACAGAATTATGGAGAAGTGACGGTACCGATTCTGGAACAAGGATGATTCACGATATAAATCCCGGACAGGCAAGTAGTAGCCCCTCACAAATGACTCAAGCTGGAGGTATAATCTATTTTTCAGCTAGCGATGGTGTTGTTGGCCAGGAATTATGGAAAACTACGGGATTATCAATTACTACGGAATTGGTCAAGGATATCCGCAACGGTTCTTACGGTAGTTATCCAGGTAATCTTATTGAATTCAATGACAAACTATATTTCTCAGCAGGTTCGTATAGAGAAGATTGGGATATCAGTAGGATAGAACTCTGGACTAGTTCAGGAACTAATGAAACTACATTTAGGGTCGGTGACGATCAAGAATTCTATGGTAATCCCGAAACATTGACTATTTTTGGAGATGAATTATTTATGTCACTCTCTACCTTTGTTGCTTCAGCTTGGAGGAATTATACATCTTGTATTTGGGAAGGAAATGCTGAAGAAGTTGCTAGTGGTTTAGACGATTTATGGTATTGCACGAATCCTCTCTTTGACCATTGGACTGATACAAATATATCTGAGATAGAAGATAGATGGAATTACTGTGAATACAATAGTATGAATGGAGAATGGTATTGTACAGATTTTATTGATCAGGACCCTGAAAATGAATTCCTTTACAATCAGGAAAAGCACATTGAATTTGATTTCTGGGGGAACTTTGAGACTGGAAACGAACCCGCATTGTCCGATGGGACACTTGATGGCACCTACATAATTAAAGAAGTTGCACCATGGACTTTCAATGGAGAATTTTGGTTTAATACCAATTCAATGAATTATGGAACTATGGGATCAGACCCCGAGGTACTAGGTGATGTTGTTTACTTCTTTGGTTGGACTCCACAGAACTATTGGGAACTTTTCAGAACAGATGGTAGCGCAGATGGGACAATGCTGGTGAAAGATTTGTATCCCGGATACTTTGAGTCTGATTGGCCTACGAGTCTGACAACTTTGGAGAATATGGATTCCGTATTGTGGTTTGGAGATGACCCTGAATATGGAGTTCAGTTGAGACTATATTACGAAGGCACAGGTTCTTATTTCTAGATTTTCTATATCGAGATATTATTATGGATGATAATAATTATCAAATCTTATCTCAATTAAGAGAGAATGTAATATCAAAAATGAGAATTTTTGTTGATAAGGATAATAAAAGGTTTTTTTCAGATAATGAACTTTTACAATTATCTGAGGTTGAAGTCTCTTTTCTTTCTAGAAATTCTATTTCAAGACATGGACTCACAACTAATTTAGACAAATCAAAGAAATTAAGTTCCAGTAATTGTAAAGTCAAACTTAATAAAAAATTGTTCGAAGAAAAATATTTTCTATATGCAGAGTTCGTTCTTTTTCATGAATATATCCATTGTTTAGGGAATTTTTCTCACGATAAAAATTTCCGTCAATTAGAAAATCTCTGGCCTGAGAAAAAACAAATGAACATTATTGGAAGGCAACTAACTAGGGAGTTACAAGAAATCAAAGCTCAATGGGCTTGGACATGTTCGAAATGTGGATTTGTTGTAAAACGTAGCTCACGAAAATTTCGGAGCAATTATTTCCATAAAGAATGTCTTGGTAAGTTAAAGAATATCCCAATTATTCGTCCCACCAGTTTGGAACATTAAACCAATTCTCATGATCAACTGGCCTATCTATAGTGGGTAAAGTAAGTACTTGATAACCTGCAAATATTGTCATTCCAGCCGAAGCACATGGGGAAGGAAGATAGTCTTCTCCAGATTCGGAGACTACTAATTGAATTGTATGCCCTTTAGGTACAATTACATCCATTGGATTAAATTCCATTAACATCCTGTAACTTGTCATTGGAGAAGTAGCCTTTGCTTCGTAACCTCCTTCTCTATACCTAACATCCATGGTTGCATGTCCTAACCTTAAACCAGAAGTCCCATCAAACATTGTTACGAATAATTGCCCACCATTGCAAGTATTTGTTCTAGCATCAATATGTAATGTTGGTAGTCCGGAAATATGCATATCTTCTGTTAGTGGTTGACTGGTAATAGTCATTGATTGCTGTGAATTAACAGTTCCTGACATTCCGCCATCCCAGTCTGCAATTGCATATTGAACATTTGTAGTATCTTCTGCAGGCCATGTTTCTTCAATGTGCCACCCCCCATCATTTCTTTGTACTTGGACATAAGACTCTGGTTCATCACCAATTCCTTTCAAGTAATATTCAAACCACGGAAATAGTTCAACTGCCCAATCCATTCTTGAGACGCTAGGAAATGCTTCAGCGCCATATCCTGATTCTAACCCTTCATGGATACTTGGCTGATCTGGATAGTTATGCCCCCACTGTCCTGAAATAGTCCTAACATTTATGCCAGCATCTTTCAATAATTGATGGGTTGGAAATGCATGATATGGGTCAACATTCCAATCTTGTAAACCCCAAACGATGTATACGCTTCCATTATAATTATCAATGACATCTTGTAAATGATATCTCTCATCCCAATAATCATTCCATTCATCTCCGCCAAGTCCTGCTCCGAACCAAGTAGTGAATGGACTCAAAGGTCCAATAGCATCATCAGTACAAAATCTCATATCATCACTTGTAGCATCTGCAGTTGCTCCTTCATACAGAACATCGTATAGCATTGCCCTAGCTTCACTGGAACCATTCCTGTAAAACATCTGTTGGACTCCTATAGATCCAGAAATTGGAACAATAGTTTTCAGATGTTCTGATGGATTCTGAGCGGCTTCCCAATTTGTTGTTCCAGCATATGATTTTCCCATTAGTCCGACGTTTCCGTTTGACCAATCTTGTTCCCCAAGCCAATGAACCGCTGCTTGGATTCCTAATTGCTCGCCAAGACCTTTTACATCTTGACAATGGGTTGATTGACCTGTACCAAATGTTGAAATCTGTGCTAGAGCATATCCATGCGGAACAAATTCCTCTAGAACCCATAATCCAACTCCTGCATCAGGAACTGTATTCGGATTCGAATCATCTCCTACTACCCCTTCTCCTCCAAAGTCATAGTATGGATGTACCGTTGCAATTACGGGTACTTCTGTACCGTTTGGTACATCTGGCATCCATAGAGAGATATGCATCAATGCTGGTCCAGGATATCCTACATCTTGTTCAGATAGTGGTAGTTCGACTTCTACAAAGTGTTCAGTTGGACCTGACCAAGAGTATATTCCGTCAACGGGTAGTTGGCTTCTCCATCCAGTCATATTTAATTCCATATTTTCTCTTTCATGGATTGGAGTTTCCCACCATTCATCGTTTTCGCCGATTTGTTTTGTTTCCTCGGTAAAGCAACCAGCTAATGTAGGCACAGTCATGAGTAAACACATCATGAGTGCAAGAGTGCGCATATACTTCCGAATTTATGATAGGATAAAATATAGACTGTGTTTTTGTGTAATGATTTCATAATCTTTTTTCTATTTGTATGTCTAAAACTAAGTGATCCCAATGTGGTGCATAAGACTTAATTTTGTTAATTTTATAATTAGTAATAATATAATTATTATCTATTTTTTGTAATTTTTCAGATGTTTCTAAGAGAAGTTTTTCATGATTGTTAGACGGTGATAATCCGTGTATATGCAACACCCCGCCTTCTTCTTTTATGCATTTCAAAGCCACATGATAGGACTCTTCAGCAGTAGGTAGTAGGCCAAGTAATACTCTGTCAGCTATATTCTCTAAATTATCTGTAGTTTCTCGATTATCACCTTCGATAATAGTACATTTTTTCTCCACATTATTATTCTCAAGATTATATTTTAATGCATTAATAGAATTAATATTCCACTCACAAGAATAAACATGTTTAACATTATTTTTTACTAATATTGGTATTGTATAGTATCCAATCCCGCAGAATAAATCAACCACTACTTCATTTTCTGAAACTACCTCCCCCATCCTTCTCCTTTCATTAATATTACCTGAAGAAAACATACACTGTTTGATATGATAGCCATATTTTATTCCACTTTCTTTTCTAATTACCCAATCATCTTCTCCAACCAACATTTCCACAGTTGATTCTCTTTTTTCACCTATTATTTCTCCAGATCTAGCTAACCTTTCTACATTCAAACTTTGACAAATCTTAATCCAAAATTCATCACTAATTATAGGTTTCCAGTGTTCCTTTCTAAAAGATGAATTTGGGATTAGAGCAATATCATCAAATTTCTCCCAACGATTTGGCAAGTCGCCTATTAATTCAACTATTTTTTCCTCTCCTAAACCTTTTAGTTTTAATAAAGAACTAATATTTTCTCGAAGTTGAGAACTAGGTTTCCCCCCACTCATCGATGTCTCCGAGATGCAGGATGGATTCAGACTTATGGTAGATGACTTTCTCCAACTAATAATGCAGCGTATAGCAGTGTTACTGGTTTTGCTGCTTATTTCTCCAGTTTATTCTGCTTCTCCACCACCTGGAGAGCCAGATGTTGAAAATGACATATGTTCAACTTGGAACAGTCAGAGTGGTATTTGTGATGATTACCAATCTGCTCTTGATGGCTCGAGTATAAGTGAATGGATTAAGTCATCAATTGTCTTAAACGTAGTTGATGCAGATAGCGTATCTTTAACCATATCAACCGCCGTACATGAATTGTCACGCTCCGACCTAGATTTAGAAGACTTAGATTTAGAGGGGGATAGCAGTTTAGAAGATGGAGTTCCCGCAGATTATATTAGGAATTATCTCGATTTTGAAAGAAATGGTTTTACCATTGAAGAGAGGATGGTCTCTTTAATCCAGACTAATATGAGGGAGTATATTGAAGATAATTTTGACTATACCGAGGAATCTCTTCTTAATACTATTTCATCTATAGATTTTTCATCAACTGAAAATTTACAATGCACTTATGATAATTCACAAGATTCTATTGACGAAGCAAATGGTCGGGCGAATGACCCATTCAATCCTCCAATTTGCTTCAGGGGTGTATTTATTCTAACCATGGATCCTAGTAATCTAGGAATTAAAGATAATACTGGAGATTTAGATAGAATTATCCGAGGACTTTTGATAATGGGAGGAGATGTTGAATCTTCATTCAATGCCAAAGCATTACCTGGGCATTACGTGGAATTAACTGTATTTCCCCCCGATTATTCAACTGCATTTGAAATAGATAGTCCAGGAATATTATTCACAAAAAATATACAAAATCAGAAATCTCAAAAATATGGTCATTTATCTCTGGATAATACCCAATCAGAGGATTTAAATTCTGATATTTCAGAAAGTCTGATTATGAGGATTCAAAATAGAGATTCGTCTACGGCATTATTGATTGATAATCAACAACCATCTTTGTCAATAGATGTACTGATTGATGCTAGAGACTCAAGTAATACTGAAATTCAGATGATATTATCTCTACATCATCTTGATTCAGATACTTTGGATAACTGGTTAGTTGATTTTGATGACGATAAAATGAACCTTCCAATAATCACATCCGATGGGATAAGAATGCTAGACTATGAGTTAGAAGAAGATCTATCTCCTCTCCTACAAGGAATTCCAATAGAAGGAATTTCAGAAGGTTTTTCAGATTTATTTGGTACAGAAATAAATTTTTTCCAGCCAACCTTTGC
>NYXJ01000090.1 GCA_002685315.1 Methanobacteriota archaeon | reverse complement strand
TCTAGAATTCACGTAAATGGCGATATTTTCGGACTTCACAAGAGGCCTAACAAGTTAGTATCTCAATTCAAACGCCGCCGCCGTTCCGGAAGAATTAGGCCAGAAGTCAGTATTAGGCATGATTCTGAAAATAAGGATGTATTCATAAATACTGATAGAGGTAGAATTTTGAGACCTTTACTGGTACTAGAAGAAGGTAATTTAGTACTTACAAAACGTACACTTGACGGTTTGAGAGCAGGTGAACTTTCATTCAATGATTTAGTCAATACTGGAGTTGTTGAATGGATCGATGCAGAAGAAGAAGAAGACTTACTTATTGCTCCAAGGCCATTCGACTTACCAGAATTCTCTCCAAAATATTCTCGTCCAATTAATCCTGCAAAAGTTGAATGGATGAATCTTGGGGATATGGTAAATAAGAAAGATGCCGAACTTAGCGTAGAGGTACAATTGCCTAATGGCGAGACTGTCACGGAAGAATTTTCAGTGCCATTGAATTATTATCAAGAAGATATCGAGAAGTTGTCTACACAACAAACAAAACAAAACAAAGTTCTTGTGTATACACACGTAGAAATAGATCCTCAGTTGATCCTAGGTGTTTGTGCGTCGTTAGTCCCGTATCCTGAACATAACTCCACACCAAGAGTAACTGGAGGGACTGCAATGGTTAAACAGAGTCTTGGGCTTCCAAGTTCTAATTACAGGCTTCGTCCCGACACAAGAGCTCACATAATGCATTACCCTCAACAATCAATTGTTGGCACTAGGGCAATGAAATCAACAGGATTTAGGGAAAGACCCGGTGGACAGAACTTCGTTGTAGCTATTATGAGCCATCATGGATATAATATGCAGGACGCTGTAATCATGAACCGTGCGTCAGTAGAACGTTCACTAGGACGTTCTTCATTCATCAGAACTTATAATGCAGAAAACAAGAGATTCCCTGGGGGCCAAGAAGAAAGAATCGAGGTACCTGGGACAGGTCTAGATGAAATTAAAGGATTGAAATCATTCAACAGTTATTCTCATCTTGAGAGAGACGGTTTACCAGTACCTGAAGAATTTTTGACTAGTGGTGCTGCTGATTCCAAAGTTCTAGTAGGGAAAACAAGCCCTCCAAGATTCCTTGAAGAGTCAGCAGGTGCTTTCCTACAGGCTCAGGAACGTCGCGAATCATCAATGATGGTTAGAAATGGTGAATATGGCTGGGTGGACAATGTTTTCGTAACAGAATCCTTAGATTCTGGAAGATTAGTTAGAATTACCTTGAGGACTAATAAGATTCCAGAATTAGGAGATAAATTTGCTTCTAGACACGGCCAAAAAGGGATTATTGGTAGATTGGTAGATGAAGAAGATATGCCATTTACGGTAAATGGAGTTATTCCTGATGTTCTGATTAACCCTCATGCTATTCCTTCGAGAATGACTGTAGCACACGTTCTGGAAATGATTGGTGGTAAAGTAGGTTCGATGGAAGGTCGTCAAATAGATGGTACTGCGTTTACTGGTGAGAAAGAAGAATCTCTACGTTCTGGTCTGTTAAGAAATGGATACAATCATACAGGCAGAGAAACAATGATCAGTGGAGAAACTGGTGAGGAATATCCTGCTGATGTTTTCGTAGGAGTAATTTATTATCAGAGATTACATCACTTAGTCAGTAGTAAATTACATGCTAGAAGCCGTGGAAGAGTCCAGATTTTAACCAGGCAACCAACAGAGGGACGTGCTCGTCAAGGTGGTCTGAGATTCGGAGAAATGGAACGTGATTGTTTGATTTCTCACGGTGCTTCGATGGTAATCAAAGATCGTCTACTGGATGAATCTGACGGTTGGAATCTGATGGTATGTAACACGAGTGGATGTGGACACATCGCTTACTTTGATTGGAAACGTAGGACTACTGTTTGTCCTTATTGTGGAGACAGGGCTGACGTACATACGGTACAAACATCATATGCATTCAAGCTTCTTTTGGACGAAATGAAAAGTCTAGGGGTGGCCATGAGACTTGAACTGGAGGATAGAAAATGAGTGCTAGAGATGCAGCGAAAATCCCAAAGAGGATTCAATCAATAAAATTTGGATTATTAGAACCGAATGAAATTCGTAAGATGTCGGCTGTTGAAGTAAAAACTGCTGATACATATCGCGATGACGGACATGCATTTAAACAAGGTTTAATGGATCCAAAGATGGGTGTTATTGATCCTGGAGTTAGGTGTGAAACATGTGGCAATAAACACGAGGAATGCCCAAGTCACTTTGGTCATATTGCACTAGAACTACCTATCATGCACATTGGTTTCACAGATTTAATAAAGATGTCATTGAAGTCTACTTGTAACTCCTGCAGTAAGATTTTGCTGCACGATCAACCAAATACTCACCCTCTTGATCCTGAAAAATCCGAACAAGATTACTATCGAGATAGAGTTAAGGATGTAATGGTTAAACACGGAGTCGGTTCCAGAGAGTTTAAGAAAATCATCAAAGATATAGAGAAAGAATGTTCTAGTAAAAAGAGAACTATTTGTATGCATTGTGGCTCTGAGCAAGGAAAAATTATTCTTGATAAACCTTCTACTTTCAAAGAAAAGAAAGAGAATAAAGGAGAGCATAAATTGAATGCTAGAGATATTAGGGAATGGTTAGAAAGAATCCCTGATGAGCACTTGCTTTTCATTGGGATGGATAAAGACTCAAGTCGTCCAGAATGGACTATTATGAAAGTTCTTCCAGTACCTCCAATTACCGTAAGGCCGTCTATTACACTAGATAGTGGTGATCGTTCAGAGGATGATCTAACTCACAAATTAGTCGATGTATTAAGAATTAATCAAAGATTAAGAGAGAATCGAGACGCAGGAGCTCCACAACTAATCGTAGAAGATTTATGGGAATTATTACAATATCACTGTACTACTTATTTCGATAATCAAACCAGTGGTATCCCTCCTGCAAGACATCGTTCAGGAAGGCCTTTGAAGACTTTAACACAGAGGTTGAAGGGTAAAGAAGGAAGGTTCCGTTCTAATTTGTCTGGTAAGAGAGTAAACTTCTGTGCAAGAACTGTTATTTCTCCAGATCCTAATTTGGGTATTAATGAGGTTGGAATCCCAGTCAAAACTGCCAAGGAATTAACCGTGCCAGTCAGAGTAACAAATAGGAATAGGGAACAACTTAGACAGATGATTCTGAGAGGTCCTGATGTACACCCTGGTGTGAACTATATTATTCGTGGCGACACACTCAGAGTAAGAATCACTGATCGTACTAAATATATTTGGGCTGGATTTAGATGTATGAATCCTGATTGCCATTCGGGAAGCGATGATGAGCCTTATTCAGGATATAGGCCTGACCTAAATCAAGTATTACCTGCGCCTAATTTCCTACCCGGTCTAGAGTTAAAGAGACAAATGAGAAGAAATTCGATTGGAGATCTCGAAGAAGAATGGGGTGTAGATTTAGAAAAAACAATTTCAAATCTGAAAGGAGAAGAAAGTGAAGGTTCCATGAAAGGGCAGAGTCTCCCTTCCGAGGATCCACGTGCTTTAATTCACAATAGATGGCTTTGGGAACATTCCAATCCTGATGATGAATATCCTGAACATTTAGAGGTCAATTGCCCTCACTGTGGAAGTCCATCCATTGAAGATGAGTATGGAGAATCTTACAGGACAGATGTTGAAGATAGGCTAAGTACTGTAGATAGAGATGGAAATCCAAAACCAGGTGTAGTTATCGAAAGACATTTGATTGATGGAGATGTTACAATATTCAATAGACAACCATCTTTACACAGAATGTCAATGATGGTACATGAAATCAGAGTTATGGAAGGCAAGACCTTCCGATTTAATCTGGCAGATTGTACACCATACAATGCAGATTTCGATGGAGATGAAATGAACCTTCACGTAATTCAATCTGAAGAGGCTAGAGCAGAAGCGAAGATTTTGATGCGCGTTCAAGAGCATATTATTACTCCAAGATATGGTGGTTCAGTAATTGGTGGAATCCACGACCATATTTCTGGTTCTTACCTTTTGACCCACGGTTCAAAACTACTTCCAGAGAAGCTAGTAATTGAGATTCTTGGCGCAGTTGGTTGGGATGGAGGACTTCCTGAAATCAAAGAAATAGATGGCGTAAAGGGCTATCTTGGTTCAGATGTTTTGAGTTTAATAGTCCCTGAGGGGTTCAATCTTGAATATACAAGCAGATCAGGAGACCATGTACAAGTAAGTGATGGTAAAGTTACTGGAACAATTGACAAGAGAGGGATCGGTGCTGAAGATGGTAGATTACTAGATGCTGTCGTCCAAACCCATGGTCCAGATGTAGGAGCAGAGTTCATTAACAGAATGACTAAGATGACAATAGCGATTTGTACATCAATGGGCTTCACTACAGGAATTGATGATGAAGATTTACCTCCAGAGGCTAAAGCGGCTATTGCAGAAATTAATAAAACTGCTAGCGATAACGTAAATATCGAATTAGAAAAGTTCGGTAAAGATGGACGTAGATATGAAACAAGGCCAGGTAGGACTGCTGAAGAAACACTTGAAGAAAATATTCTCAATATATTAGATTCAGGCAAGGCAGAATCTGGAAAAGTTGCGAAAGAATTCCTTGGTGACGACAACTCTGCTGTATTGATGGCAACATCCGGTGCTAGAGGTTCTATGGATAACCTAGCTATGATGGCAGGTTCAATTGGCCAACCTAAGGTTAGAGGTAAGAGGCTAGAAAGAGGATATCAAGAAAGAGTTCTAACTCACTTCAAGAGAGGAGTCAAAGGAGCGGAAGAGAAAGGTTTCGTTTCATCTTCATTCAAGAGAGGACTTGAACCAACAGAGTTCTTCATGCTTTCAGTATCTGGAAGAGAATCTTTAGTTGATACGGCTGTCCGTACTTCTAAGTCAGGATATATGCAACGCAGATTGATTAACGCAATGGATGATTTGAAAGTAGCAGATGATTTCATGCGTTCAGTTAGAAACACAGCAGATAGAATTATTCAATTCGAATATGGAGAAGACAAAGTTGATCCTGCTAGAAGTAGAAAGGGTGAACCGTTCGATGTCAATCAAGTTCTAGACGATGCATTAGGAGGTGCTAACTGATGGTAGTAAAGAGTGCAACAAAAAAGAAGCTCATGGACTTGGGTATAGAAGAAGAATATGCCCATAAACTAGCTGATGATAAAAAATGGGATGATGTTAAAGTATTAACTTCATCACAAATTGCTCAAATATGTGGTACTGACTCAGGTACTGCTACAAAAATCTTCGAAGTAATGGCTGGTTCTTCCAAAGCCGCTCAGAGAGCAGCGGCTAGAATTGATAAGACATTATTGAGAAGAAAGACAGCTAGAAGGAGTAGAAGTTCTAAAAGAGCAACTTTGCCTATCCAAAGTTATGATTCAGAATCCAAAATGATTCAAATTCTCAGAGATGTTGATGTTGAATCTGAATTATATTCACAATTAACTGATGCATCGGTTAAACTGAATGCACCTATGTCTCCGAGAATAATTAATGATTTAGTAAATGCTCTAATTGCAAGAGGTGAAACGAAATTAACCCCTTCTAAGGCAAAGAAAGTAGTTTCTTCAGCTAATGAACATCTCAAGGGTTCTAGAGTTGATCCACACGAAGCAGTTGGAATTACCACTGCTCAATCAATTGGTGAACCTGGAACTCAGATGACTATGAGGACATTCCACTATGCTGGTGTGGCTACAGTAAACGTAACACAAGGTCTTCCACGTATTATTGAAATTGTAGATGCTAGAAAAGTTCCTAAAACTCCAAC
>NYXJ01000089.1 GCA_002685315.1 Methanobacteriota archaeon | reverse complement strand
TTAAGATTCATTCTGTTGATTAATCCATGCTTGACCATAATGTTCCCATTGTTCCATCGTCCAGCCCTCTGGAAGTCCTGATTCGGGAATCTCTGGCACTCCTGGAACAATATTTCTTACATCAGACTTTGATTCTTCAACAAGCGTTTCTTGATTAACCATTGGTGGCGGAGGTTGTTTGAATATTTCTTCTGAACCGCCATACATTGAATTTGCCACCTTATCTTCCGAAGGTAATTCAGGAGCAGTTGGTAAACTAGGTGGATTGAAGGGATTACCCTGAGTATATTCATAGTCATCAAAGGTCGAGATTTCTTCTAAAGGTGAAGAAGCACTGCGAATTATTCTGAAAGTGGCTAATAAGACTGCAACTAAAATTACTAAACCGACTAATATGAATATGATATTACCTGCTAAACCTGCATATTCTCCTGCATTTGTCCCAGTATCTACTGGGTCGATTTTGAACATTTCGATACTGGCAGACATTGAGACCTTATCTATATCTCCGTCAACATTGAGAGGCAATTTGAATATCTCTGAGTTATTGTTAAGATTTCTTAAATTCTCATCAGTAGCAGTTAAGAAAACTGTTATTTCTCTAATTGATTGGGCCTCTAAAACAAAGTTTTGATCTCCGGTATCTACCCTAGCATCAACTATATTATAGAAAATATTAGAGTTTCTATCAATATCAGCCCTCAGCAACTGAGCATCAGTTGGATGCTCATTCTTTACAGTGAAAGTAATTTCAATATCATTACCTCCTTCTCTAATCTCAATCACACCGGGAGGAGTGAGTGTAATCCAACCTTGAGCTCCGACTTGGAAATCTGCGTTTCCTGTGCCAGAAACTGGAGATTCAGATGTCTGAGAAAGGACACTAGTAGCCGTCATCGAAATGGTTCTGTCACCGAAAGTCAATTGACCGAAAGAATATCTTACGGTAAGGTTGTGAGATTCACCAGGAGATATATATGGAGTCTTACCATCATTGAGCCCTACAGCTGATGCTGAAACATCTGAAAAATGATCAAAAGAAATTTCGAAAGAATCTGCAACGTTTCCTCTATTCCAAATACGCCAATTAACAGTTCTAGGGTCATCTCCACCACGGAAAACCTCATCTAACATATCTAAGTCTTCAACTTCAACTAGATTTGTTTGTGGTACTGTCAGCAACATTTGGGACGACATTTGATAATCTGTATTCAATTTACTTGATGCAGTCAAGATTATTGAATAAGTTTCAGCCACAATTCCATATGGCATTGGGAGAAGCATAGTAACTGTAGTGTCTCCACCAAAGGGATCAATCTCAAAGGTCTGTTCAGTATTCATTTCAAGACCTAATTTCCAATCGGATTGGATGCTTAGATCGAAAGACTCGGGAGAATTACCATTATTAATCAACCTAATTTCTATCAATCTCAAAGAATTATCAGCAGGAGCAACTAGATTGAAAACTTCTGGTTCAATGACTAACTCGGAATAAACTGGAACGACTATATTTACTTGCCACTCAGCAAGATATTGGGCAGGCGAAACGCCTGATGCAAGTAATGTAACTGAGTAAGTACCAGGAGAGACTTGAGGAGGAGCTGTAATTACAGCATCAATTAAGATATCATCAGTTAAAGCCAATTCGAGAGTAGAAACTTCTGAACCATTATAATACCATTTAATGTCAGCATTATCTACCCAGTCAATATTTGGGAAGGCCGCATCAAAACTCCAAGTTGCTATTTGGTTACCAGTGTTTTTGAAGGACATCGGTATCACTCCACTTGCCCCGGGTTCTAGAGTCGCGGCAGGGTTCTGCAATGTAACCTGTCTTAACTTACTTGAATAGGCAGGCATTACAGAAACAGGTAAGCTGACAAATTCTTTTGAAAGGTTAGTGACCCCATCATTCACCCATACATTCCAGAATAAATCCTGAACGCCTGAACCATCAGGTATTGTAAGATTGAACCAAGTATCCATATAACTCAAAGCAGGTATCACTTTGCTGATTACATAATTGTCATGATCTACTGGATTGTTGGAATCTATACGTAATGGAAAATCATACATCCATGAACGATTTGTAACTTCTGTGTAAAGCCTCAGAGTAATATCTACATATCCATTATTCTTGATATTACAGTACAAAGACGGTGGATTAGGGTCAGATGGAACTACTAAGTAAGAATTAGGAAGAGGATCATTACAATCAAAATCTAAAGTATATTCGGGTACTTTCTCAATAGCGAAAATAATGAATGAGTCGATTTGTATCCCTTGGCTTGCAAAAGAACTATTAGAATCAAATTTGAATGCTAAAGTATACTCAGCGGATGAATGTACTTCAGTCATATTCCAAACTAACTGAGACCATTCACCAGTAGTTGAGAGAGATTGAGATGAGAAATTATAGAACTCTTTGGCTCCACCTGAATCTGCTTCAATTCTCATTTCATCACCCGCAGCCATTTCACCCCAAGCATTTGTTACTAATTGAATGGTCAAGAAATCGAAACCCTTTAGTCGAATCTTACAAAAATTATTACCATAATTCGAACTTACTGCAGAGTCTAGAGTACCCAATCCTAGACCATGACCGGGCTCATTACAATTGTCAAATGGAGTAAACCATCCCCACCAAAGCCTATCATGTCTATTACTGGCATAATTTGCACCCGGTCGAGAAACTCGCCAGTGATTTTCACCTTCTTCACTTGATGAGTTTTCCATTCTCCAATGGCCAAAACTATCAGGATTAGACGATAATTGCCCAGTAGAATCATATCCTGCACCTACCCAAGTAGGTAAATTTGCTTGTAGTTGATTTGTACAATCAATCACATTATCTCCGTCTACATCGCCACAAAAGCCATTTTCCATTGGATCGTTCCACATTGCGACTGGAATTAATCGATCTAATTCATTGTTAGATTCCGTATCATCAGCCAATCCGCCATCAACTATACCTCTAAGTATAATCCCTCCTTCTAGGTATCCATTTTCGTCTAATACACTATGGGCAGAGCTAGGTGCCCAAACAAAGTTTGCTTTCAAAGATTGGAAACCTGAAAGAAGCATACTGACATTATATTCTGCTATCATGAAGCCGACAGGGTGCCAAATCTGGAGATACCCTTCTGCAGCTGCAGGTTGACCTGAAGAACCCGCCTGAGTATAAGTTACATTAATTTGAATTGTTTCATCTCTCATGATATATTCAACTATTGATCCATCTGGCTGAGTCCATTCTTTAGCATCTCTTGTTTGGTTTCCAATTTCTATGGATGTTATCTCGAAATCAATCAAAGATTTAGGCCCTATGTCGTCCCTATTTTCATTTTCATCTAATTCAGAATTAATAAATAAAGGTGATAAACTCATCATAATCAAAATTGACAACACAAAGATTGGAGTTAGCATACGCATGATTAACAAGTCTGTTCGGTATAGAAATCGTGTAAGAAGGTTGGGGGTAAAAGTTCGTAACTAATTTAATCAAGGTAGTAATTGAATAATTAAAAATACCAATGAAAACTATGTCTGAAGATTGATAATCAATGAAGGACTTATGGATTAATTGAGTTGCGTGCAGAATATGGAAGGTAGGGCCAGTCTTTCTCATAGATTGGGATTAGCACTGTTTTTACTTATTCAGATTACAATTATACCAATAATTGGTTTCTCTCTAACATATTTAATCGAGATAGATAGAGAAAATTTTGGAATATCAATAAGAACTGAATTATTTCAATGGATTCTAATTTCCGGATTGACTTATGGAATTATTTGTCTTACCATGGCATTAATCATTGGAGGTTATCGACCATCTTCTGTTGTTGAAAGAGGAGGTTGGATTGCCACTCTTGGACTTAGTAGGAGAAAGTATGATCCGGAACTAATTGATAGGTCAAAAATGGCTGCCTACTCAAGTCCATATGGAAAAATGAGTAGATTAGTAGCAAAGAGAATAAAGAATGACCATTCAGAACTATTTGCAGTGCATGGAGGGTTGCAATTACTTGCAGTTCCATCACAAGTGCTGTTAATTTCAATTCCATTAATAATTATGGAAGGAATTCCAGATGACTTGATTAGGGAAGATAGTGCATTCGATTTAGGTATGATTGGTTATATAATTGGCTTATGGGTGTCATTTAGAGTTCAACCAATTATTTCCTCACAATTTATTGAATATGCAGCGATTTTTAGAAAAATTCTATGGAGAATAACTAAAATTTCTTGGATTCTACCAGTGATTATTTTGTGGGCATGTGCAAGAATAATACTTCAATTTTCATTAACATCATTAGGAATTGACATTTCACAATGGCATGATGTTCAATTAGAAGGCGTGATTTTGAACTTTGTAGCACCTAAAGCAGAAGTTCCACAAACGGCAATTATTGATTTCTTAGTAGCAATTTCTGTGTTGCCCATGGCAGCATTTACTACAATCAGTGTATTAGGTGGATCAAATGGACTTTCCCAATGGATGAAGGACAAAGAAGATGATTTAGAAAACCTGTCTCAACAGAGCCTTCCTGAACCAAAAGAAAATGAAGAAATAATGACGCGAGATGAAGAAAAAATTGATAATAAAGAAAAAAGTTTTGATATTATTTTTACGGATGAAAAAGACGATGAAGGATCAAGAATGATTGATGTGCCATTCGATTTATTTGATTAATTATTTAATGGAAATAAACGTTCAACTAATTTATTCAATAGTATCCAACCGTTACATAAACAAAGAGAAAAAGCTATTGAATTGGGACCGTAAAGAAATAAAAATAATGAAGAAAAAATTAGGACGCAGATACTGGCATAGATTAGGTCCTTAAGTAAAAACCATGAAAGAATTAAGCAGACTATTCCAGAGCCATATGAAAGAAAGATACTCATATTAACGCCTAAATCAATTTCGAAATTATTTCTTCGACTCTATCCATCCCTCTAGATATGTCCTCTTGACAAATCGTGTAAGCGAATCGTAAATGTCCCTCACCAGCATTTCCGAATGCAGTACCTGGAGAACATAGAACACCTCCCTCTAACATTTTCATAGCCAATTGTTCACTTGTATAACCCGGGATATCAAACTTTGGAAATACATAAAATGCACCAGTAGGGATGTTGCAAGATACATTTGGCATTGAATTTAATCTATCACAAATTAAATCTCTTCTCTTTTTAAATTCCGCACACATCTCTGCAGGATAATCACTCGCTTTTTCTAAAGCTTCTAAAACCGCATATTGCATGGCATCATTACTACAAGCAGTTACATAATACTGCATTTTTGTCAATTGCCCCATTGCTTCCAGATCGGGTGACAACAAATAACCAATTCTCCATCCGGTCATCGCAAATGTCTTAGAAAAAGAGTTAATCATTATCACTTTTTCATAGCCTGCTCCTAGGAATGAAACATGTTCGGTATCGTAAACTATCTTATCATAAACCTCATCTGTAATCAGCCATAGATCGTTTTCTTGAGCGAACTGGACAAGATCATCTCTCTGTTCTTCAGTTACATTCCCTCCAGTTGGATTACTAGGGAAATTGTAAAGAATAGCGATAGTATTTTCATTCACACGAGATTGTAAATCCTCTATAGTGGGAACGAAACCATTCTCAAAGTGACAAGGATACATATTTGCCTCACCTCCACAAAGAACCACATCAGTAGGGTATAAGGGAAAGTATGGTTCTGGAATTAATACATTGTCTCCAGGATTTACCAATGCAAGAAAAATATCCAGTAATGCGTTAGTTCCACTCATAGTGATACATACATTTCTTTCATCTAAACCAGAATCTCTATGATGCCAAGTTTGAGCCACTTTTTTCCTTAATTCTGGGAGACCGGCAGTAGTAGTGTATTTGTTTCTACCATCTTCCATCGCCTTTGAGAAGGCCTTTATTGCGATTGCAGGAGGTTGGAAATCGGGCTCTCCTAGACCAAACTGAATTGCATCATCGCCTGCAAGATCAAACATCCGCCTAACACCTGTCGGACGAATGCTATTTGCTCTGTCTGAGAAGCGCACCACGACCCACGGACATATGCACCGAGATATGAAAGGAATGTATAGTGAACTTCCATTATTCAATAATTTCTGCATCCATAGGAGAGTTGTTTTCTGGCTTCAATTTAGGCAATAATACCGAAAATTTTGCTACATAGCCTAATTTTATCGATAAAAATATAGATAACCAAGTAATACTAATTATTGCAATCAAAATATATATCATACTTGAAAAATCATAAGCAGAGATAGACTCACCAGTGCTCTCAAATTGGACAACTATTGGAAGAGACTGTTGAGATGATGAAAACGCAACTACTTCTATTGTATGAGTTCCGCTTGAGAATTTGTTTGAATCTAGTTCAACATACCACTCAAAAGGGGTAATTGGGCCTATTTCAATTATTGAGGAATTGAAATTAGCCTCTATCCAATCTCCACCATCTATTCTAAAATTCACAGATTCTACTGAACCTGATGTGCTCCAAGAATGCCCGACTAATTTTATATTATCAGTCTCATTAAATGATAAAAGGTGATTCTGAATTCCGGGATCAACTAATTCAGTTGTCCCCGTTTCTTTTAGATGGATAGCTAGTAATGTAGCAGCATAAGCGTCTACCATACCAAATCCGAAATCTCGATTCCAATAGGGATCGACTTCTGGAAGACTTGGCTCACCACGTCTCTCAGCAGTTTGTTTCAGAATTTCTTTGAGTTGCATTGTAGTTAGATTCTCGTTTGCTTCCCACACAAGTGCCATCACTCCTGAAACAGAAGGTGTCGCATAGGAAGTACCTGAACCACGGCCAGTATAGGAATTCTCTGATGCGTCATTAATTAAATTCGAGCATCCTCCACTAGTAACGCAACCTTCAGCCTGAACTATATTAGAACCAGGTGCACTAATTTCTGGTTTCAATTCATTTAGAGGGTTTCCATCGCCATTATCCTTTCTCGGACCTCGAGATGAATAATCAGCAATCGTATCATCTTCACGAGCTACTGTATTCTGATCATCAGTAGCTCCCACAGTGACCGAAAGATCTGAAGAACCCATTCCAGAAAGACCATCGTTATTCGGGCCGTCATTTCCTGCAGCAACTGAAACAATTATTCCCGCAATCATAGCTTCATCTAAGATTCGACTATGCATATCAGAACCGTCTGAACCACCATTCTCATGACT
>NYXJ01000088.1 GCA_002685315.1 Methanobacteriota archaeon | reverse complement strand
TTTACTGAAGAGAATGGAATATGATTAAGATATTGATTTAATACATGAGTCTCTACAAACCACATCTCATCTACAATATTATCGTCAGACTGAAATGATGGGGTATCCATTACTGAAGATGAAATCCACCTCAGATGACTACTAGATTTCATCAAGAAATTTTTTGAGCTTGAGTTAGAGTAAAAAAACGAGTTGGTCATATTCACAAAACTTGCATCAATACTAGGAGGAGAATTACATCGTAAGCCAGTATTATTGATTAATAACTCTGAATGATCTACTAAATCAAGACAAGAGTCTGTGTTTTGAGAATCTATGATGCTATCGTTAAGATAAGATACAAGTGAACCTTCAGCATCCCAATATAATCCTTTATTATCAACTTGAATTTCTAAATTAGATATCTCAGCGTCGACATCATTCAATTCAATAGCATAACTATCAGGATTAGTTGAATTGGAATAAATCAAAATATCGTTAATAATTATATTACCATTCTGAGATAAACCCGAATTATCTGCACTGAATGCTGGCGAGTTAATCGAATTTATTATTGTTAATGTGTCGAGTTGTAAATCTATACTATCTTCAACAGTAATCCCATAATTATCATCAATTGATGTACAAACATAGCAAGATACATTCTTACCTCCACTTACAACGTCGTTAGATTCATCAAAATAAAACCCAGAGCCAAGATTTGCAGATAGCGAACCCACTCCATTACCAGAAGTCACGATATATTCTAGCTCAACATTGCTAGAATCTCGAACAGAGACACCGTGACCTGTATTATTCATACTTTGTATAGCATTAACATCGGGATGAAATTCTCTGAAATCAACACCGCTAGCACCATTTTCAGAGGTTTCCCAGTTAGTGCCGCGCACCCCACCTTTCCATAGAAGAATTCCCGGACCAGACGAATTTCTGACTACTAAATTATTCAAAGTTGGAGGCCCGGAAGTACCCCAATTCGATGACCGCCAAAACAGCCCTGCTCTATCATTAAACGGGACTGAAAGGTCATTTTCGCCATTACCTAATAATGTCAAATTATTCACTATCATAGATGAGTCAATCATATATGCCCTAAATCCAACTACAGGATTATTTTCAATTAAGGCACCCTCAATTTTTATTCCACTAGTATTCACATCTAGTGCTGCAATACCAAGTCCGGGAGTCTTTGCATCAATGCCTCCAGTACCTCTGATAATTAAATTTGTAAAGACTGCATTCATTGGAAGATTGGAAAATTGACTATGATTATATTGTTCAACCATGACTCCTCGATATTGACTATCTTCAACTATAACGTTAGTAAATGTAGGCCTTGTATTCCAACCTTGTGTAATGTGCCTAACATAAATTCCATTATCTGAACGTTTAACGCTTGAATCAATGATTAAAGGCAATGAATCTTCAACCCAAATTCCTGCCGCAATAGTAGTTGTAGCACCGCTAATATTGCTAATTTGAAGATTACTAATTATGCCTCCAGAATTGCCCCAGTAATTCAGGCCACGAGTTACTAAATCATTGATTAATGCTCCATTAACTACAGGGCTTGACGACGCCCCCACTGATAAGCCAATGCCCTTCCTCCAATTTGTATTAAGAGGGATATCTTGTCCTCCACCCTCAATTATCAAATCATTAATTCTAGGGGATGCTGAATCAAAAAGATCGATGGCGACTAAGTCGGCGTTTTCAACTGTTAAATTATTGATAGTGGGATTACTCCCATAAATTGTAATCCCATATTCAGAATTTCTAATCGTTAAATTATCTATTATTGACCCAAGACCATTACTAGATGAATTAAAAATTAAACCATCATGATTGCCAATTATTGAATTAAGAATTACTGGTGAAGATGAACTACCCTGTATGGTTATCCTACCTGCAATTAAGATATCTTTGTCATCTCCTAAATTAATTTCAGTTCCTGCCTCTACAATCAGTATTTCTCCGCTTTCTACTGTATACCCATCAACTAAATTTATTGTACCATTCCAAACAGTGGTTGATTTAGAAAAAGATGCTAAAGAAGTCATTGGAGCAAATATAACTGAAGAAAATAAGAGAATAGAAACTAGAAAAATTGCACGCCTAAATTCAGCAGAATACGGGGCGGGCATGAATCAACGGCAGTGCTACAGCATATATCAATGGTGGACAAATGAGTCTGCAGATATAGTATAATAAACGAGTCATAATAAAGTGTAAGTCAGCGCGTTAATGATGAGGATAAGAATGAGTACTGCCTTTGTATTATTCAAATGCCAACCACAGAGAGAGCTGGAGGTTTATCTTGCACTGTTGGAAATTGATAGTGTAAGCGAGACTCATGTAGCATATGGAGAATATGATCTTGTAGCAAGAATTGATTTTGAAGATGAAAAAGAAATGGCGAAAACCTTGATTGGTAATATGCGCTCAATTCCAGGAGTTCAGAAAACTGAGACTCTGATAGCGGTGGAGGCTTAGGTTTGGCAGTAGGATTCATTTTAATAACAACTGAACCAGGTTGTGAAGTCCAAGTTAGAGAAGAAGTAAGCAAGATTGATTGCGTTAAAGGACAATGGATAGTTTTCGGAAATCACGATCTTTTTGTGAAGGTAGAAGCGGAAAGTGAATCAGAATTGACTCAGTGTATTGTACAAGAAATTCGTTCCGTAGAGGGGATTTACGAAACTAGAACTTTAATTGGTGCTGAAATTTAATTAAATTGACTTGGTCAATTCTTTCAATAATTCATTTGCAGCTTGATTACATTCAGCAGCACGGAAACGATGTATTGCTTCCTGCCAATATGATAACCGATGAGATTGATGAATTACTCCTCTCCAATACCAACATTGAGCACTCATCCTCCTATGGGCTGCTAAATCCTCTCTCAATGGTTGTTGAAATAATCCATCATGAGACTCTATCAACCAATCAGGGAAATCAGGTTTGGTAACTTCCAAAGTAGAATGAATAATACTTATTTTCTTTAATTGATCTGAACAAGTCTGGATAAAAGAATGCACAGATTCTAAAGTTAAATCAATTAATTCAGATGAATTAGAAATTGCTAACTTTGCGCGTAAGTCAAGCAACATTAGATGTTCTTGATTATTTGAAAGTATGATTTCTAACTCTGATCTTGATTGTGACGCTAGAGTTAAATTAGAGGTATCTAAGGCAATGGAATGTTTGAGTAAATTTAATGTTAATTCAGCGGTATAACGATCGGTGTCAGATATGTTTTCAAAATCTAAATTATATATCTCTGAAAGAATTTCTTCTGCTAGAAGAATTTCTATTTTCCTAGGAATTCTATCATCAAATTTTCTTACTAACATTGAAATTTTGAATCTTATTTTATCTGCGGCAGAAAAAAATGATAAGCATTCATTTTCTAATTCTTTAGCGGAATCAATATCTCCATTAATTCTGAGCAATCTGGCTGTTCTAATCTTCTTTTGAGGGCTGTCATCAATCATAGAAAGATGGTTATTAATAATTTCATATTCTGCTCTTTCAAATGCAATATCAACTGCTTTGAAACGTAGATCATCACTATCTTCAATCTTTATTGCATCCTCTATTAGTAATGCGGCTATAGCGCTGTTTTCTTTGGAAATAATGGAAATATTATTTATCAAACTATTATTTTGAAAACTCTTAGAATTGATTTTATGATATGTTTCAATCCAAAGAGCTTCGTCACCTTCTCTTTCAGACCAATATTTAGCCGCTTTTTCATGCATCTTTTCTCTTTCAATATCTGACCACAAAGAACGGCGAACATTTCTAATTAAATGGTGAGGTTCTGATTTTTGCTCAAACCAACGTAGAATAGCAGAATCATCTAATTCGCCAATTCCATTAGAGTCAAAAATTTCATTTACATCTAGAGGAATAGGACTCAAACTTAGCTCATCTAATGTCAAAAGAGCATCACTAGTTAATTTGCTAATCACATTAGATTCTACAAAATTCTGAACCGCCTCAACTTCTTCGGGCAATTCACTTTCAGGACTCCATAGATGCAATGCAAGAGGATGTCCTCCCAATGCTGAAACAATTTCTAATGCCTTAACTTGATCTATATCTTTTGGAAGAAGATTTTTACCTTCAATTTCATCCAATCCTGATAAACGATGTTCCGAAAAACCTTCTATATAATTGAGAGGATTTGGCGAACGAACTATTACTAATATCGATGCTCTGCTGTCTTTTAATTGATTCAATAACTTTCCAATACTATCTATATGTCTAGGATGTACTTCTTGTATTTCATCAATTATTAGAAGATTTTTATTCTTACCACAGTATGAAGTTAAAGAAGATATGTCACGTAAAGACTTTTTTTCAGTCCATTGTAAAGCGATATCTGAGATGTCTGTATTTGAATAACAGGTTGCCCACCTTACGGTCCACCCAAACTCAAGAATCTCAGGAACTATGTTTCTAACAAGGCTTGTCTTACCAATCCCGGGCAATCCACTGAGAAAAATACTGTCTCCTTCAAATATCTGTTTTGTTAATATTTGTTTATCATTTTCTCTACCGAATATTTTAGAGATATCGGGGAATGTCCCAAATAATTTACCATTTTTAATTAGAGGATTATTTTCGAAAGTATTGACCTTTTCTCTACCAAGAGAAGTAATATGAATCACCTTTCGTTTTCGAGATCCTCCTCCAATGACATGAGCAACCCGAGTGAAAACTAGACCTTCTTCTTCAAGCTTAGATAACGGTTTATGTAGTGAAGAACGGACAAGCCCAAGAGAATCTGCAAGCCCAGGTAACGAAAGGGCTCTAGGTACGTCCCAACTTGCTTCTATTTCTTCACTAAACTCTGAAAGTCGCGAAAGAATACCCCTCTCAGTGTCGCTGAGCATGACACTCGAGTAGGTCTAGGGTTCATGGGTATTCACCTATCCCGTTCATACTGTTATGGCACTCGAGGGTAGTCAAATTGATCTTCCAAATAGGCCCGGAGTATATCTTTTTAAGCAAAAAAATGAACGTGTGTTATATGTTGGTAAGGCAAATAATTTGAAAGAAAGAGTGAAATCTTATTTCTCAAAAAAACCAGATAGAGATATGATACCTAGGCTGGTTACAAATGCGGAAAAAATTGATTTTATTGTAACACAGAATCCAAATGAAGCGCTAGTTCTTGAAAGGGAATTGATTCGTAAGCATAAACCAAAGTATAATTCTAGATTGAAAGACGATAAATCATATCCATTTATATCTCTCACAAACGAAGAGTACCCAAGAATTCTCTACACTAGATTCCCTGCAGAGAATGATAAACGTTGGGGACCGTTTCCCGATGCAGGTGCCGCAAAAAGAGTTATTCAGTTATTGAGAAGGCAGTTCGGGATAAGGGATAAAGACTGTAATGGAATAGATGGGTGCTTTGCAAAGCATATCGGCCTTTGTAAAGGGCCCTGTGTTAATCCGGAAGGATATCCTGAAATTGTAAAAATGGTATCAAGTGTCTTAGATGGGAATGCAGGTAAAATAATTCAAGAACTAAATAGGGAGATGAGTCACTATTCTAAAGAATTAGAATTTGAAAAGGCTGGAGAGATTAGAGATTTGATAAGTTCAATTCAAGCAACTGTTTCACAACAAATAATTAATTCAAG
>NYXJ01000087.1 GCA_002685315.1 Methanobacteriota archaeon | reverse complement strand
TACCACTCTACTTACTTTCATGGAAAGTTGCTCCTGCCATAGGAATGGGGAATACTGTAGTTTGTAAACCGAGTGAAATGACTCCACTTACCGCAGATTTACTCATGAAAACCATAGATGAAATCGGGTTACCAAAAGGAGTAGTTAATCTAGTTCACGGAGATGGAATGGGTGCTGGCTCACCACTAGTTTCACATGAAAACGTATCCTTAGTATCATTCACAGGAGGAACCTCAACTGGTTCAATAGTTGCTAAGTCTGCAGCAAGTTCTTTCAAAAAATTGAGTCTAGAGTTAGGTGGTAAAAATGCAAGTATAATTTTTGATGACTGCAATCTAGAAAATACTGTCAAAGGAGTAGTTAGATCTGGTTTTCTGAACCAAGGACAGGTTTGTCTTTGTGGAAGTAGAATCCTAGTACAAGAGAAAATATATGATGAATTTGTAAAGAAATTCGTTTCTGAGGTTCAAAATATGAAAATTGGAGACCCCTCAGATGAAAATACAAAATTAGGCGCCTTGATTTCTCCCGAACACCTTTCAAAAGTTGAAGAATATATTGAAATCGCCAAAGACGAAGGGGGGACAGTACTTACTGGAGGTTATCCAAATCTCCCTAAAGAATTTAAGAATGGGAATTGGATATCTCCAACAGTCATTGCTGATTTGGATGTGAATTCTCGTTGTTCAACTGAGGAGATATTTTGGCCAGTAGTTACTATTCATAAATTTAGCAATGAAAAGGAGGCCATTGAAATTGCTAATAATACCAGATATGGACTCGCAGGAAGTATATGGACTAATGACCTTGAAAAGGCTAATAGAGTTGCGGAATCAATACATACAGGTATGATTTGGATAAATACGTGGCTACATAGAGATTTAAGAGTTCCATTCGGAGGAGTTAAAGATTCAGGAGTGGGAAGAGAAGGAGGGAAATGGAGTTTGAGTTTCTTCTCTGAAGCAATGAATATTTGTATAAAACACAAATAATCATCGTCGGCCCTTTCTACCTTTACCTCTTTTTGATTTGCCAGAATTATATTCCCAATTCCTTCCTGGTTTGTTAGACCATGAACTAGCATCAAAATTCGAGTCACTATTTTTTTGTAGTTTCTTTCTTAAACCTCTAGGGAGCTCTTGTACTGAATTAACATCTAATTTCAAGCCTAAATCTTGTTCAAGTCTACGAATTCCTTCTCCACCGGGTCCAATCATAGAGCCTATTGCAGAATCATCAATATAAATTACAGCAGCAGAGTCTGTGACCAATTTTGCATGTTTAACTGTAATCCCAGTGAGCCTTGTAGCCTCTCTCTTGAGTTCTTCTGCAGCTAATTTCCAAGCAGGACTCCCTCCATCTTCGTTAGAATCAGTGACTGGAACTACTGCAATTTCAGAACCAAATGCAAACATTTCATGAGTTAGACGATTGGAAGGGAACTCACGAATCTCAATAACAGGGCGACTCAAATCAGATTCCATCCCTGATGGTGCTCTGACTACCATCTTTAATTCTAATACTTGATTTATTTTTCCTTTTTCGATATGAATGACTGTATCTAGAACTTGAGAAATTAAACCTAACTCAACTTTTCCGACTAATCTTTGTATAGCCTGTAATCCACTATTAGCATGAGTGACGCCAAGAAGCCCAACTCCTGCTAAACGTACGTCACCAAATATCTCAAAATCTCTAGCGCGACGAACTTCGTCAAAGATTACAAAGTCGGGTCTTAGTAAGAAAATAATCTCTGCTGTTTTTTCTAAGTCACCTTCCAAAGGAGCATATTGAGTGACTCTTTGAGGTACTTGTAAGTCTCTAGGAGATTCCATAGTTTTTACCATTGCTCCCATTTCAGAATCTAAATATGAGGCTATCGCTTGTGCGAAAGTAGTCTTACCGGAACCTGGTTTACCTACTACGAATACACCACGATGATGGTTAGATAATCTGTTCACAAGTTCGTCATCTAATTTGTAATCTGATAATTGTAAATTCGCAACTGGTCTGACAACAGTTATTTCCCAAGCATCTGAGAATGGTGGCCAAGCACAACTTACACGTAGATCTCCAATTTGCATAACTTTACAGCCTTCGCGTTCAATCTCGATAAAACAATCTGAACGATTAGGGTTCTGTTCAATAATTAACGAAAGATCTTCTGAAAGAGTCAATAGATTTGGTTTATCCCAAACTTCTAGATCTAATTCATTTAAACTCAAAGAAGATATGTGCCCACTCTTTACTCGAGGTTTACATTCGGCTTTAAGAAAGATTGTTGATACGGACTCGTCTACCAAAATAGATTCTAATGAATCGGGCAGTAAAGGATGGTCTCCAAATGACGCCATGCATGTATGAAACGCTCTTTAGATTTCATGTTTGGCTTAGTTATGGTATTAATGCTCGGATAAACTAATACTACTTTTCTTCTGTAATATAGGGTAAGACTGAAAGTATAGTTATCCCGCATAGAGTAGAATATGGCATCAGTTGGCATTATTGGATTGGGGGCATATGTACCACCAAATGAAATGAGTAATGAAGACTGGATGGAATATGTGGATACAAGTGATGAATGGATTACTACAAAAACAGGAATGAAAAAAAGAAGAATTGCCAGTTCCAATGTATGTACTTCGGACTTGGCAGTAGAAGCTTCTAAACAGGCCTTAGATGATGCTAAATTAAAACCCGAGGATATCGACCTAATCATTCTGGCAACCTCATCACCTGATGTGCCACTATCTTCTACTGCAGGAATAATTCAACATAAATTAGGCTGTACTGATTGTGCAGCTTTTGATATCAATGCAGTATGTGCTGGATGGGTGCATGCATTGGATATAGGAAGTCGATATGTAGGTACAAATGGTTACCAAAATGTCCTCGTAATTGGTTCAGAAATCTACTCTCGTATATTGAACTGGAAAGATAGAGCAACCTGTGTATTATTTGGAGACGGGGCAGGAGCAGCAGTGTTATCTGAGGTTAAGGAAGGAAAAGGAATCATTAGTTCATGGCTAATGTCTGATGGTTCTGGTTCGTCTGTAATTGAAATACCATCTGGAGGAGTGAGGACACCATTTGATTCAGATGAATTTGTAGAAGGTTCACAATATTTCCATATGGATGGGAGAGCGGTTTGGAATTTCGCTGTAGAGGCTTTTCCACAAGCAGTTAATGAGTCGTTACGAAAGGCTGGGAAAAGCATTGAAGATGTTGATTTGGTGATTCCTCATCAAGCAAATATTAATATTATCAAGACAGGAATGGAAAAATTAGGTCTCGGAATGGAAAAAACCTATACTAATTTACATAAATATGGAAATACAGCAGGTGCGAGTGTCCCTATTGCAATGAAAGAAGCAATGGAAAAGGGGTTAATCAATGAGGGTGATTTAGTGGTTACAGCTGCTTTCGGCGGTGGTTTAGCATGGGGTGCTAACGTTATACAATTCTAATATTGGTTATGATATTGAATCCATCCGCCAGTAGCTGCATCATGCCTTAATATCGAACCATCAGAATTTACACACCAAACTTGACCCGTTTCATCTGCCCATACCTTTTGCCCGTATTCATTCACTGGTGTCCCTTCAGGTGGAGATATAATCGGGGGCTTTGGAGGAGTTGGTAACTCATTAAGCAAGGCATCTATGTGAGAATTATCTTTGATAACTTCAGTTTCTTCTTTGGAAGATTCCTCAACTGGATCATTATTCTCGGAAATACCGATTGGGTCATTATTCTCTAATTCAGCGCTAGGCTTAGGCATTCCTTCATGAGGATAATCGACTTCAATTACTTCATTTTCTTCAGATTTAGATCCACTGATATTTTCAGGTTTCCTGCGCAAGGTAATAACTCCTAGATAACCAATAATAGCTAGTACTATTATCCCACCGGAAACTGCCAATATAAATTGGAGATTGGTTTGAAAATATTTTATACCTGGATGAGAATCTGAGTTATCTCCCACTCCATCATTGTCTGTATCATCCCATTCTGAAACGTCATTAGGGAACTCGTCATTAGAATCGATATAAGAATCTGCATCTGTATCTGGGAGAAGAGGATTGGTACCTTCTTCAATTTCTTTAATATCTGACCACCCGTCATTATCGTCGTCACTGTCTGCATTATTACCAATACCATCTCCGTCAGTATCAAGCCACTCATTAGCATCTAATGGAGCCCAGTCACTTACATCCAATTCACCGTCTCCGTCATCATCTGAATCTAGAATATCACATTCTCCATCAGAATCAGTGTCAAGAGGTATAGACTGAGATATTAAGGAATCAGTTTCACAATTTGATTCTTGCAGATCTGACCAGCCATCTCCATCATCATCTATATCTTGGTTATTACCTATCCCATCAGAATCTGTATCTATAGATTCACTTGAATCGAGAGGGAAAGCATCGTATTGATCTAATATTGAATCATTATCATCATCACTATCCTCAATATCGTCTTTACATCCATCGCCATCAATATCAGTTGTTGAATTACTAATCCAACCTATAACTCCTGGACTACAAGAATCTATAGAATCTAATCTACCGTCTCCATCATCATCAATATCATCTTCATCAATAATCCTATCTGAATCAGAATCTAATAAACAATCATTAATCGATATTGCACCCTCAATAATTGTGATATAGTTGCTTGGGCATGAGGTGAGATAAGAACTACCGGAAGAGTTAGTGTAGAAATCAAATGGATTAATTTCTTGAGATGATTGTCCTTCTAAAGAAACATAGAAACCGATATCTGCATCTAAACATGATGACTGCCCAGAATTAGGCTGATACGTTCCTGCTGCACAAGGTGTTTGACTGATTGACATCTCACCTGATGAAAAATGACCAATATCTGCGTCTAAACAAGTTACAGACTTTACATTAGGTTGATATGTTCCTTCAAGACATTCAATAAATTCTGATTGCCCCTGATTCATTACATACGCTCCTTCTGGAGAATCGATACATGACGATTGACCTTCAGATGACTGGTAAGTACCTTCTAAACAGATTATTTGTGAAGATGAACCCTCTGATGGAACATAGTATCCTAAATCTGCGTTAATACATGATTCAGAGTTTGTCGATAAAGAAAAGGGGTTGTAAAAACCAGCTGGACACGGAGTTTGCATTGCAGCTGCAGATAAATCGACATAATGTCCAGGATCTGCTCCATAACAACCGATTTGTGCAGCTTGAGGTTGGTAAGTACCTAAAGAACATGGTTCTTGACTAATTGCTTGGTATGAATCAACGTAATATCCTGAATCTGCATCCATACAAGAAGATTGGGCTGAATTAGGCTGATAAGTACCCGGAATACAAACTAATTGAACTGATGAACCATTATTTGGAACGTAATGACCTTGATCGGCTGCTAAACAAGATGTTGAACTATTAGAAGCAATGTCAGGATTATAAGTCCCAATTAAACAAGCAATTTGAGAAGATGAACCTGTTGAATCTACATAATGTCCAGGATCTGCATCAAAACAACTCGAGCTCGATGAATAAGGCTGATATGTTCCAAAGTCACACATAGTTTGAGTTACTGAGGCATTGTTATCTACGTAATGACCTGGATCTGATGCAAGACACCTACTCTGACCAGAATTTGGTTGGAAACTACCTATTTCACAAGGAGATTGGTTAGTTGAAGCAACTGCAGAAGCATAGTACCCCGGGCTCGCATCGACACAATCTGGACGTCCAGAAAATGGCTGATATGTCCCAGGATTACAAGGTAATTGAGTAGAAGATGCAATGTTAGGTACGTGATAACCGGGGGAAGAAAGAATACAAGATTCTTGATTAGTATTGGGTTGATATGTGCCATTAGAGCAAGGTATCTGTGCAGGGGAACTGGAAGATGAAGTATAATATCCCGCATCTGTATCAATACAACTAGTTTGAGCGGTCTGATTTTGGTATGTACCAGGTAAACAAGCAATTTGGCTAGTAGCGCCTGTTGTATTAACATAATAACCTAAAGAAGCAGGTGTAGGGATAAAAGAACCGTAAGCAGCGGTATAATATCCTGGTGAGGCATTCAAGCAACTAGTTTGCCCTGACAAGCCCTGATATGTTCCTGGAGAACATGGTGTTTGAGATATTGAGCCAGGATTAGATACAAAATACCCTTGTGCGGCTTCTGTACATGCAGAACTCCCATAATCTGACTCAAATGTCCCTGCGGAACATAGTGATTCATCAACTCCAATCTCAGCATCTATAGAATAATAAATATCTCCAACCACACTAGAACCATCGGATGTATAGTATGTTAGATTCATATAATATTCTCCAGTAGAATTAACTTTCTCAATCACAACAAAAACATCTCGTGCTGAAGAACTTGGGGTTAGATTTGTAGATACAATATTATCAGTAGATGAAGAATTGTTGCTGTCTAGAAGAACCATAGATTGGTCAAAAAGTGAAATATTAACTTCGACATTTGATGATTCAATCTCTACTGAAATATGGTGAGACTTCGCAATGTTAATTTTGTAATAATCATAACTATCATATTCATTACCAATACGACCTGTATAACTTGCGCTAGTTGAACTAAGATTGTATGAGGAGGTATTCATATTTCCTGCATCACCAGTGGTGAATGATACAAAACTACCAGGATTAGCAATAATACATGATGATGACTGGATTTGATTTTGATAGTATCCCTCAGGACAAATAGATTGATTTGCAGATGCGATAGAATCAACATAATATCCGGCAGAAGCCTGGTTACAATATGATTTTCCGGTTTGATGTTGATACTC
>NYXJ01000086.1 GCA_002685315.1 Methanobacteriota archaeon | reverse complement strand
GTGCTCTTCGCATGAGGGAGGCAGGGCTGTCCTGGCTGGCTTACTGGCAGGTGTGCGACGTGATTCTGCGGCTGGGTGTGATGGTGTTCAAAGTCGTGCGTATTACTAATGGCGAAGCCTCTGCGCGCCCCGGTTTACTCTTCGAGTTGTAAACGAGCATGTTTAAAAACACTCACACCGCCCACCCGCAGGGGGCAGCTCCGCTGCCTCCGAGGAGGCGGAATATCCACAGGTCCTCATAGGGCACGTAGTCGGCGGGCTATCAGACATACACACGATCTCGGAGCTGCTTGGTGGAAGCGGCGCTCCAGTCGCTGCACGCCGATTGAGCATCGCGCAGCGGCCTACGGCCGGGTTTAGATTGTGCAGCGGCGTTTCGCTCCTTCGCGCCGCTGTCTTCGACACGCGCACGCATGCGTGGGTAATCATTCCGATGGGGCTGCCAAACCGAGGCACCTGTGCAGCGCCTCAGAGCCGCTACCAGCCCCCAGGACCGCCTCACGATCTGATGGGCGGATCAGGAACTGCCCCATCAGATCCAGCAGCGCTTGCTGATCCGGCAGGTTCACTGACTGACCTGTGCGCAGTAGCTCCAGCACCGCAGCGCCGGTGAGGACTTTCACCCGGTCGTCAGCCCGTTTTGATTCGCCCTCTGCGATCGAGGCGAGGTATCGATCCAGCAGCGCAGCCTGCCCAGCCGCTGCCTGATCACCTGCCCTTGAAAGACGCTGCAGGACTTCCAGCTTCCTGCGGAGTCGTGTGTTTTGACTGTTCGGCATGACCATCCTGAACCCCCTATTGCTCACTCATCCAGCGAGCGTGTAGAGTAGCACGGACAGGCTCTCCGTACGGAGAGCGCCACTTAAACGTTTCTCCTGATAGGAGAAACGTGGCGCCCTGCGGGGCAAACCCAAAAACCAAACCGGGGGCGGTGATGAGCTATCGCGCATCAGCCAGCAAAGGGGCAAGGCCGAGCGGCCAGTCTGCGGCCGCAAAGCACCGCTACCATCATCGCGATGGTCTTTACGCCGAGGGGCGCGATGGCCCCCGCGATGATCTGGCCGCGAGCGGCTTCGGAAACCTGCCAACCTGGGCGGGAGATGACCCTGCAGTTTTCTGGCTCGCCACTGACTCCTACGAGCGGGCCAACGGCACCCTGTTCAGAGAGTTACAGCTGAACCTGCCGTACGAGCTGACCTTGCAACAGCAGGAGCACGCCGTCAAGCAATATGCCAGCTTAATGTTTGACGCCGAGCGCCTGCCCTACTCCTGGGCCATCCACCGAGAGCCCGGCGAGAGGAATGCCCACGCGCACGTCATGGTCTCCGAGACCATGACGGACGACCATGAGCGCACCGCAGAGCAGCATTTCCGGCGCTTCAACCCCCGTCGGCCAGGGGCGGGCGGTGCCCGGAAAACCCGGAGCCTCAAGCCAAAAAGCTGGCTGATGGACGCCCGCGCAGGCTGGGCGGTAGCGGCCAACGCCGCACTGGTCGCTGCTGGGCACGAGCCCCGGTTCGACCACCGCAGCAAGGAGGTGCAGCGCGAGGAGGCGCTGCGCCAGGGTAATTTGCGAGGGGCGGCGATGCTGGACACGCCAACCCAGCAGCACGAGGGGCCACGGATAGCGGGAATGCGCCGCCGCTGGGAGTCCGGCGAGGCCGATTTTGCCGACCTGCCCCAGTACGCCCAGGACGTAATCGCGAACAACAATCTGGCCCGCGAGCTGGGCCAGCAATGGCAGGCCGCTGTCGAGCTGATGAGCGATGCCGAACTGGCCGAGCATTACGCTGATGAGCTGGCCGAACTGCAGGAGCAGCTGGCCCAGGAAAACCCGGGCGCTCACGTCGCAGCCTGGCAGGCTGAGCAGCAGCGACAGCGGGACCAGGCCGAGCTGTCCGAGCTGGTGGCCAGTGAGTCCGACCAGCAGGCCGCCGAGCTGGCGCACCTCGGTGCGGTGCAGACCGCGCACGCTGAGGCGCTGGCCGAGGCCGTCGAGCGCGATGCCGAGCTGGCCAGCCTGGTGGCCGGTGAATCCGACCAGCAGACCGTCGAGCTGAGCCGGCTGGCCGCAGTGCAGGCGGCCCACGCTGAAGCGCTGGCCGAGCTGGCCGACCGGCAGGCACTGGAGCGCCATGACGCCAGGGTGGAGCAGGCTCAGGCCCGACTGGCCGCGCTGCCGATGTTTAACTTTGACCCTGACCCCACCCCCGAGGAGGGCCGCGCCGATAGGCTGGAGCAGGCCAGAGCCGGCTGGCTGGAGGCTCACCCCGTCCGGGCATGGCTCGGACTGGTGCCGGCGGCGGTCAGTCAGGACACCATCGACCGGGCGCGACGTGAGGCCGACCGTGCCAGGGCAGCAGCAGTAGCTGCGGCAGATGCGCGGCAGCGCCAAGTCGACCAGCTCCGCGCCCAGCTGACCGCCTGGCTGGATCGAGCCGAGCGGCAGCGCCGCGAGCGGTGGCCGGGTGAGTACCAGCAGCCAGCGCCCGAGCCTCTCCAGGTCGCGCTGGAGCAGCCCAGTACTGCCGTGCTGCGTGACAGCCTGCAGGAGGCCGTCGAGCACGGCCATACCCTCGGCGGCTGGGATGGGGACACGGTCACCTGCCTGTACGACGAGTCTGCGGACGACTGGGAGCTGCTACAGGAGTCCGAACCGGAGCCGGAGCACAGGCCGCGCGGCCCCCGGATGCGCTGACAGCTACCCGACGAATACCCGACGAACGGCATAATAACGCCTTGCATAATAATAAGAATAATAATATTATTCTTATTATTCTTATTATTCTTATTATTCTTATTATTCTTATTATTCTTATTATTCGGGAGCTGAAAATGTCGATACCATCTGAGATCAAAGACCGGATCATCGCCACCGCTGACGAGCTGTATGAGCAGTCTGACCGTGAATCGATGCCGACGGTAGACGCTGTGCGGCGTGCCGCCAAAGTGGATATGAATTCGGCCAGCGCTGTCATGCGGGAGTGGAGAAAGCGGCTCACAGCTCAAGCAGCGCCCGTGGCTGTAGCTATCCCGGAGTCAGTGGCAAAAGCCGCCACAGCGGCCACGGCGGCGCTGTGGAAGGCGGCACAGGATCTGGCTGGCGAGGCGCTACAAGCGGCCACCGCAGCCTGGGAAGCAGAGCGGGCCGAGCTGGAGCAGCAGCGGCAGGAGGTAGCGACCGCGTTCGACCTACAGGCGCAGGAGGCTGACGCGGAGATCGAGGGGCTCACCGAGCTGGTCGGGCGCCTGACCACTCAGGTGGAGTCTCAGACTGCCCAGCGGAACGAGGTCGAGCGCACCCTGGAGGCCGAGCGCGCCGCGCACCAGCAGACCCGCGCAGACCTCGCCGTCGCTACCGAGCGCAGTACGCACCTGCTGGACCAAGTTGAGGGGCAGAAGGCGCAGGTGGTAGCACTGCAGGCCGCTGGCGAGAGGGCGGCAGCGCAGACTGATGTGCTGCGCGGCGAGCTGGCGGCAGCACAGCAGACCGCTGCCGAGCAGGCTGGTAGCCTCAAAAGCCTGCAGCAGCAGCTGGAGGAAAGCCGCAGTGAGCGAAGCGCCGCCGTTGCCCAGCTGGATGAACTGCGGACTGCGCTAGCGACCGCCACCGCCTCGCTGAAGGCTGTCACGGATCAAGTAGAGCGGCAGGCTACCGAACTGGCCAGCGCCCGCGCAGAGGCCCAGCAGGCGGTCACGCAGGCAGCGGAACTGCGCGGGCAGCTGGCGGCCATAGAGAAGGCTCAGGCTGCGGAGAAAAACCGAACGGCAGGTAAGCGTGATGGTTGAGGAGCCGCAATAGGTTAGGGGTACTCTTGGCGGGCGTGCAAAACACTCACTATCTCAATCCGGGTGGCGGCTACTTGGTAAACCAACACGTAGTTTGGGTGAGCCACCAACTCCCGGGTTCCAGGTACTCGGCCCTTCGGGTATAGATAAGGATGCTCTGCTAGTGGCAGAGGAGCCGCCTCTAATCGAGCCTTCAGGCGGCGGGCAGCGCTGGGGTTCTCGGCGGCGATGTATGTGATGATTTCGGCTAGGTCTGCAATGGCTCTATCGAGCCAGACAACAGGCAGCATCAGGCGCGCTCTCGCCGCTTTCGCTCGGCTTCCTCGATGATGGCATCCATCCGGGCCATCACTTCGTCATGGGGAACACCCGGCCCCGGGTTGGCCAGTGATGCCTGAACCTTGGCGCGAAACCAGCGATCATAGCTAGCCGCCTGCTCTTCAGTCTCGAACTCGGAAACGATGGGGGAAAGCTGGGCGCTCATGTGGGTACTCCTTTTCAATAAGCAGAGTATATCAGAGGGGCTATTTTTCCTGACTCCACGACGGCTCTGGATTCAGAGCTGGCTGACTTCGCTTAACGAGTGATATGTTAAATGCGGGCGAAACCGCCAGGGAGAGGCTGGCCGCATCTGATCACTGAGGTTTTTGTAGCGACTGCAAGGCTGCTACCTGTTGGCTGGCGATGGGGTGGCCGCAGGAGGCTGCTTTAGCCAGCCACATCAAGCCCTTCGTTTCGTCTTTGGGTACGCCGATGCCTTTTATATGTAGCTTGGCCAGGTTATGCATCGCATCGGGGTGCTCCTGGTCTACCGCCAGTTGTAGCCAGTGCAACGCTATATCAGGTCTGTCAGCATCAAGAAACAGCTGGGCCAGATCGTTCTGAGCGTCAGCATCACCGGCGTCGGCCTCGCATAAAAGCTCAAAGTCCTCCGGCGCTACTGGAACGCAAAGCATGGGGACGAGGTTAGCTAAAGTAAGCATGGCTCTGCCCCGTGCATCGTTGTCCTGACGGGCAATCTGCCCATCACTCACCCTGCGCCAAAGCGTCCTTTTGCTCACACCAGTGACAATGATGGCTGTATTCAGGCTAATCGCGTGGTTCACTGTTTCTCCCTTCAAAGTAGAATGTGACGCACATACTACTGTGCCAAACCGTTTTTTTGGCACTTCACTTGCTGTGCCAAACCGTTTTTTGGCACTTCACTTGCTGTGCCAAACCGTTTTTTGGCACTTCACTTGCTGTGCCAAACCGTTTTTTGGCATTCAACCCACTGTGCCACCTGTTTTTTTGGCACAGCTAAGCGGTGCTATTTCAGCTGAAATCTATAGAAAGAGACTGAAATGATCCAAGATATATGGGCTTTGTACCGATCTCATGCGTATAAAGCTGGCACAGATCCTGCTTTGTGATTAGTAGCCTAACGGCTACCCACAACAAATGGAGTTGAGAAATGAAATCTCAAATGCAAAAAGGTTTTACCCTTATTGAACTGATGATCGTGGTTGCGATCATCGGTATTCTGGCGGCGATTGCGTTGCCTGCTTATCAGAACTACATGAAGAAAGCAGCCTATTCTGAGGTTATCTCTGCAATGGGTTCGATTAAAACAGCTGTTTCTGTATGTTATGCAGCAGAAGGGGATTTAACCAAATGCGCTACGGCTGCTCAGATTGGTGAAACACTGCCTTCCGGACTAGCCACAGGCGCATTAAAAGCTATTGCAATGACCACTGGTGGTGCATTCGAAGCTACTCCTAACGCCTTTAAAGGAATTCTTGCTACCGAAACTTGCACCTTGACGCCTACAGCCTTAAATGGCCGTCTTACTTGGCAATACAGTGGTGGCTGCCTGACCAATGGTTATGTTAAAAACTAAGGAATAAGGTCAGGTGAGTATTATCTGATCTGTTTACCTCCAATCCCCAACAACAATCCCCGGCTCGCCGGGGATTGTTGTTTCTTCCTGTCAGGAAATGCACAAGGCCAACGGGCCAGCCCAGGCAATAGCTGTAGCACAACTCCTAAGTCCTGCGACACCTTCTTTCCTCCCGCTTTCCTTGGCCCCGACGTGTTCCGCGTTATAGTCGCAAGTAATCAACTGCCTGCGACAAAACTGGAGCCACTCAATGCGACACCCAAATGATCCCGGTACCCTCGATCTCATGACGGGTTGCCTGCTTCTGGGCTATGCCCGCGTCAGTACCGACGACCAAGAGCTGATTAATCAGCGAAATGAGCTGCAGGCGGCTGGCTGCTCGCGGGTTTACGCAGAAAAAATCACCGGCGCACAGCGCAAACGTTCTGAACTGGATAGGCTGCTCGATCATCTGCGACCAGGAGATGTAGTGACCGTCACACGGTTAGACCGGCTGGCTCGTAGCACCCGTGATCTGCTGGATATAGCTGAACGTATTCAAGAGGCCGGCGCGGGCTTGCGCAGCCTAGCCGAGCCGTGGGCAGACACCACGACACCTGCAGGTCGCATGGTGCTGACCGTGTTTGCAGGCATTGCTGAATTTGAGCGATGCCTGATCATCGACCGCACCGCCGCAGGCCGCGTAGCAGCCAAGGCTCGAGGTGTGAAATTTGGGCCTAAGCCTTCGTTGAGCGAGGCGCAAATTCAGCATGCACGAGATCTCATCGAAAAAGAGGGACACACAGTGAAAGCTGTGGCTGAGCTGCTGGGTGTCCATCGCAGTACGCTGTATCGACTCTGCAGTAGGAGCACATAAGCACATAAGCACATAAGCACATAAGCACATAAGCACAAGAGTGCGTCTGTGTTTCGGTGCTTATGTGTTTAATGTTTGATGCGGACGCTCAAAGACAGCCATCATCTGCTTTATAGACACACCAGTGCTTTTGTGCTTTTGTGCGTAATCTCATTTTAAGGCGAGCTACCATGAAAAAAATAGCGATTCTTAACCAGAAAGGCGGGAGTGGAAAAACGACCCTGAGTGTGAATCTGGCAAGGGCGCTCCAACTCAATGGCCATACAGTTCAGCTTGTGGACAGTGATCCCCAGGGCAGCGCTAGAGATTGGGCGGAAGCGGGTGGAATTGAGCTTATTGAGGTGGTGGGCCTTGACCGGAAAAACCTGCTTGCTTCGCTGGAGGGGAAAAAAGATGGAGAGGGGTTCATTGTCATTGATGGATGCCCCCAAGCCGCAGAAATGGCGGTGGCGGCGATTCGGGCTGCTGACCTTGTGCTGATTCCTGTTCAGCCGTCGCCCTACGACATTTGGGCAGCTGCGGAGCTGGTTGATCTGGTTAAAACTCGGCAGGAGGTTACGGACGGTCGGCCCGTTGCTGCATTTGTCGTGAGCAGGGCGATCCGGTCAACCAGGCTGGCGGGTGAGGTGGCGGAGGCGCTGGAGGAGTACGGCATCCCTGTACTGGAGGCTGGGACGACGCAGCGAGTGGTTTATGCCTCGACTGCAGGGGAAGGCAAGACGGTGTTCGAGGAGCCGCAATCAAAAGCGGCGCAGCTGGAAGTCCAGGCTATTGCCAGTGAGATTCTGAAAATGTTGGAGATAAAATAATGGCTTTGAAAGCGCGGGCACCCAGGACAAGCAGACAGAGCCGTGCCGCTGTAGGCAGCAGCGATAAGAGAGTTAACGTCACTCTGACGGCAGCGGACTACAAAAGAATGAGAAAAGCTGCATTTAAGCACGACGTGACAATGAAAGCTTTTGTCGCGGAGGCGATCACATTCTATTTGGATCAGCTGGAACAAGGCTTAGATGTTAAGCACGAAAGCACATAGGCACGTTAGCACTGTCGTGCTTTTGTGCTTTTTATACTCCGATTACTACCTGTAAGCCATAAAATACGGGCATTACAGAGTGTTGCAGGATGTTCTATAGTGGTGTAAGTTCGAGTCTTTAAGAAACAAAAAGCCCCCGCGATGCGGGGGCTTTCGTGCCTTACCCCGTTGCAGCGGAGTGAGGCCAGGTCTCGGGGGGATCGTCGTTTGAGAGCGGCGGAATTCGAGACCAGATGCCTCATATTCTAGCCCTTTAAAGGCTGTGCGTCTATCTCGCCCCCGGTGAAAATATTGGCCACGTTGGTGGTCATAGAGGATGGCGGATAACTTATTTATGGCTTCACAGCTCGTGCTTTTCGACCGAGAGATTGAGGCGCGCACCTATCATGATCCTGGTAGGGTCGGCTTTTTTTCGATTCTGGCTGATACCGCAAAGGGGCGGCAACAGTCCTCATACCGCCTTACGGATATGCCGGTCACCCTGGGTTTGATCGATCCGACCCGTGATACCTGGCTGTCCCAAGCGGAATTTGTACGCCCAAACCGCCGAGTTGTGAATTTGTCACGGATCGGCTTGCTTTTTGCCGATCTGGATACCTACCGCGTACCTGAGCTAGCCGGCAGAACGCCGGACGAGCTGGCGGCGTCGGTGCTGTACCACTGCGGTGATCTCGGTATTCCGGTGCCCTCCCTTCTGATCTTCAGCGGTCGAGGGATCCAGGCGAAATGGTTGCTTGATCGGCCAGTTCCCCGGCAAGCCTTACCGCGCTGGAATGCGTGTCAGAAATACCTGGTGGATCTACTGAAGTGTGCTGGAGCTGACGTGGCGGCAAAGGATGCAAGCCGGGTGCTGCGCCTAGTCGAAACCGTCAACTCGAGAAGCGGTGAGGTTTGCCGGGTTGTTCATGTCGAAAACGGAACTGATGGCCAGCCTGTGCGCTATGCGTTCGAATATCTGGCAGAAATGCTCCTGCCGGTGGCCCGTTGGGATATTGAGCAGCAACGCCAAGCCCGCCCTGAGCGGCGGCAGATTAAGATACTGACCGGCACAAAGAGCGGCAATCTGCGTGGTTTCAGCGGACGGCAGTTAGCCTGGCATCGTCTAGAGGATCTGCGCTTGCTGGCCTCCCTGCGTGGAGGTGTGAGCGAGGGTGAGCGGATGATGCATCTTTTCTGGCGCCTCAATTTTCTGCTGCTGTCGGGAGCCACAAATAGCGCGCAAATGTACCATGAAGCGGCGGCTCTAGCCCGGGAGCTGGATTCATCCTGGAATTACCGCAGCAAGGAGCTAATGACGCTCTACGCTAAAGCCCGGCAGTATGAGGCAGGCGAGAGGGTTGAGTTTGGCGGGAAGAAATATCCGCCGTTATACACTCCGCGCAACGGAACATTAATTGATCTTTTTCAGATCACTGATGAAGAGCAGCGTGAACTGCGTACCGTGATTTCAAAAGGTATGGCTGCAGAACGTCACAAGGAGCGTGAGAAAGCACGGAGGCGGGCCGCTGGAGCAGTTGATCGAGAAATTTATCTATCCTCCGCTAATGCCAAGCAGATGCAGGCTCAAGCCCTACGAGAACAAGGATTGAGTGTGCGGACCATTGCAGAACAGATGAAGGTATCTATTGGGTCAGTATCGGGCTATTTGAATTCTGACTCATAGTGTTCAAAGTCCGTGCGTATTACTAATGGCGGAGCCTCTGGGTGTTGTGTGCTCTTCGCATGAGGGAGGCAGGGCTGTCCTGGCTGGCTTACTGGC
>NYXJ01000085.1 GCA_002685315.1 Methanobacteriota archaeon | reverse complement strand
TCGACGAGGAGGGTTAAGTCGTAACAAGGTATCTGTAGGGGAACCTGCAGATGGATCACCTCCTAAGAAACTCGGAAAACCGGGGGGAGTAGGATGCTTCGGCATCCTACTCTTTCCAACCTTTCTTTCTATATTTTTTTAGTATTAGCGTTAGCTCTATATTTTCTCAAAACCTCCTATTTACATTGATTTTCTTTGAATTATTAATATTCGTGATATTTTTTATCAATGTTATTTTTTATATTTTAGATACAATGCGGCTCTAATATCATTTTTCTTAACAACATATTCAAATCAGTGAGTTTATTCACATCTGTGCGAAAGTATATATTTGCTATATGTTCTAGAAGGGACATGCGAAGTTTACTCGCTACAACTATGATGCTGTTAATGATGACTGCAGCCCTAGCGGGCTGTGCTGGATCTGACGTCACACAAGATGACGTTGATACTAGCTATGATAATGGATACGCCGCGGGTGTTGCAGATACAACACCAGTAAGTACTATGGACACAATTGTAGATCGTGGATCTATGAAATGTGGTGTTAAGGAATCCCAATATGGAATGGGTTACTTGGATGCTACAACAGGAGTTCGCTCTGGTCTAGATATTGCTTACTGTAGAGCTGTTGCTGCTGCTATTGGACTAAATCCAGATACTGGTGTTGAATACATCCCTGCTTCAGGCTCGGACAGATTTGACAAACTATCCTCTGGAACAATCGACGTTCTAATCCGTACCACAACTTGGACTACAAGCCGTGATGCAGATCTAAACGCTGATTTCGCTGGTATGAACTTCTTCGATGGACAAGGTATCTTAGTCCGTGAAGATGCTTTCGGTGCTGCAGAGGCAGGTAACTCAGCTACTGGATTAGATGGTGCAAACATCTGTGTTGGTGTAGGTACAACTACTGAAGGAAACATGCAAGACTGGTTCTCATCCCGTGGAATTGATTTCACATCTGTAGGGACTGCTGATGCTGCTGAAGCAACTGACAAACTAATTTCTGGCGAGTGCGATGCATTCACTGGTGACATGTCTGCTATGGTTGCAAAGAAGTGGGCACTAGACAACGATGGTTCTATCGCTGACGGCACATGGATTGCTTCTGAACTTCTTTCAAAGGAACCTCTAGGGGCTGCTACACGTGACGGCGATTCTGATTTCAAGGACGTTGTTGCATGGGTATGGTATGGAATGATTACTGCTGAAGAAATGGGCGTAACTGCTGCTAACGCTGCAGATATGGCTGTATCTTCCTGTGCACTAACACCTGCTGTTGAAGATGATCCTGCTACTACTGATGTAGATGAAACATCTGCTGGTGGAGCAATTACTGACCCAGGTATGTGCAGATTATTAACATCTGACCTAGGTCTAGGTACAACTGATAATCCAGTAGCTGGTACATGGATGCAAGCAGTATTAGCTGCATCTGGAAACTATGGTGAGGCATATGACGACGCATTCTGTGACGGTTCATATGATGGAACAAGCGGTTCAGACGCTATGACTGGCTGCTTGATTTCAAGAGCAGGAACTGCTAACGCTCTCGTTTCAGAGGGTGGACTTCAGTTCGCTCCTCCAATGCGTTAATCAGGTAACTGAATAACTCAGACGGAATTACGAAAACCTCTGGAGGGGGTAAACTCCTCCAGGGGTCTCTTTATTTTCGGTGATATCAATGAAATATTCTTCTTTAGTCCCTCGCCGTTTTCATTATTTTTTAATCGGGGCTATATTTTATTGGTTTTATGCAAATAAGTTCCTGACCTACTCTGTAGATTATGTTACACAAATGTCTCGAGATTTGTCATTTGGAGGAGTGCAGCAGAATATTGCATACTATTCCAATGAAAGTTTAATTTTATCAGTTGGTGGATTTCTATTAATCTCATATTTACTAATCCAAAATGAATTTTCCAATCTCTTTCAATCTTCTAATAATCTTAGTAAATCTTCTGAGTCCAAATATGATATTTTCTTGAATATGTACTTATGGATTGTGTTTTTCGGTCTTCTTAGTATTTTTGTAAATGGTTCATCTTCTGTACTTTCTATTTTTACTTCACTATTGAAAGGGTCATCATTCGGTCTCTTCGGTGGACTATTTGTAGGATTCTTATTTAGAGGACATTATTCTTCATTATTTGCTATGATAATGTTTATTGTATCTTATTTCTTAGTCCCAATGTTAGAATTATCAACTACTGGAATCATGTTCTTCATCATAGGTGGTTCAGTTTTAACTTCATTTTTATTAATTCAAAATAACATCGCTAGTGTCTTTAGTAAAGATTTCCTCAGCAACTATAGATCCTTCAAAACCTACATAGGAGAATATCTTTCCATTATTTCAATTATATTCTTCGCAATACTAGTATTCAATATATCTATGATTCCTTTATTATCAGATAACTTAATCGCGATACTATCTCTAATTCTATTGATAAATGTGACTTATTGGTCGATTAATTTATCTCAAGAACAATTCAAACCTTCAGTCCAACAACATCGTAGTACTGCTATTGTATTCATGGTTTTACTACCTTTACTCTTATATCTATTATTACGTTTCTTATTCCTACTTAATCATCCGGACACTGTGATGAGAAATAGATGGGAATTAGCATACGATTTCATGACTCAAGGAAACACGTTCAGAGTGAACACATGGCCTTTTGAGGTTGAACCTGGTGCAGATTCTAGATGGCTTTTCTATAAAGCAGCTATTATTAACTCTGCTCGGGTCACTCTTCTAAGTATATTTTTATGTACAATTTTGGGAATAATTGTAGGAGTTACAAGACTTTCATCGAATAAATTAGCCTCAACATTGGGCACTGTTTATGTGGAAATTTTCCGTAATCTTCCATTAGCAGTTCTCCTTTTCCTAATAGCGACTCAAATGGGACATAAGTTACCCTTATTTTCCGAAGAAAAAGAAATTTTCGGCCTAATTTATTACAGTAATCAAGGAATATGGTTTACTACTGTAGCAGATCACTCTAGAATATTCATTGGTTTGATGCTTCTCGGCCTAGTGAAAATAATTATGCGCCAAACGTCAAGAGTAGAACCTCGCAAAGTCAATGATTCAAAGAGGAATTTGATTCAACGGCCATTTCATGTTTTTAGTTGGAAGTTTGAATCTCTTATGACCGACTTATTAGTATTAATTTCAATTTTTGTTTTCGCAATAATGTCATACCCATTCTTCACTTCCGCGTCAGGAGGTTTAAGCTGTATTATCGGAGTATTAATCGTGATTTATTCACTATTAGTTTACACTAATGTTGATGATTCGGGTATCAATGAGATGGTTATTGATGACTCTGAAAAAGGGTTGCGTAGGTCATTTACAATTTGGACTATTTCCGCAGCTGTCGCCATAGGTATTGCGGTTTCAGCAGGATTTTCTCATCCTGAGTTACTCAAACCCTCTCTCACCTCCTCAGGTTCATGGCGCTTTGCCGAAGGGAAAGGATTTGAGATTACACCTGCATTCACAGCAATGATACTAGGGCTAACTCTATTTACTGCATCAGTAGTTGCTGAAATTGTTCGTGGGAGTATCCAGGCATTACCCAGAGGTCAAGTAGAGGCAGCAATTTCACTTGGCCTAAGTCCATTCCAAAGATTACGATTGGTAATTCTACCACAGGCTCTTAGAAGTATGATTCCATTGCTAAATAATCAATTCATGAATGTATGGAAAAATTCTAGTTTAGCAATTATTGTAGCATATAATGATGTATTCTATCAATTCTTAGTTATGGCTAACAATGTTGGAAAATTAATCCCATTATTCCTCCTCCTTCTAGTAACTTATCAGTTTGGAAGTCTAATGATCTCTGCTGTAATGAATTGGTTTAATGCCAGAGTAACGAGCGTGAAAATATGATTCAAGACAAAATACTAGACATTGAACAGTCAGTTATTGGCAAATCTAGTTCACCTTGGGTTAAAGATCATAATGATATCTCTTTTACATATCTTGGAATGGGTATTTCTATAATTTATTCTTTATTCTCTTTCATCAATATTACATCAGATGAAGGAACTTCAATTAAAGCAATTATTTTCGCAGTCTTAGTTTTCTTGGCTACTTTCTTAGCAGTTTATCTAACCGTAACTTCGATTCTGAAGCTTTCTTTTAGAAAAAACCCTGCAACTACTTTACTTGGTATTATCAGTGCCTGGATAATTTATCTTGTAGTATCTGGCTTTGGACATTTCGCATTAATCGATGCAGATTGGGAAGTAGTTTGGGCAAACCGTGTTCTTGTCATTGTGGGTCAATTGATGACAGAGAGCCTCACTCAGTCATATTTACCTAATCAAAGTTGGAGGTTATGGTCCGTTCTTTATCTGACCTTTGCAATCATATCTGCCGCATATGGAACTACTGGTGACAAACCATACAAATTCCTCATTCCATTCACAATATTCTGTGGAGTTCTAACATATATCGCTTGGAATCCCACTGCAATTAATTACAACTCTGATGAACCTGTTATGAAGTTGATTGGTGCGACAATATTATCCTACATTACATTCGGATTATCATATTATTATTGTTCCATAAATGAAGAATATAAAGCAAATAAATTAAGATCATATTTAGCATTAAGTTCTGTTTTCGTATTCTTCTTTGCAGTGTTCATAATGAATCCTCCAGAGGCGGTTCAAGAGTTATGCGCTGATGTCTTTGGAATTTCCTCCTCAGAAAATATTCAATTGACTCGATGTGGAGGCGTTGAAGCATCTCAATGGGGAGGTATTTTCGTGAACTTAATAGTGGCAACTGCCGGTTGTGTTCTTGGTTTTGGTGTAGGAGTAGTTCTAGCATTCGGTCGACAAAGTGAATTACCATTCTTCAAGTATCCTTCAGTTGCGTTAATTGAGACAGTTCGTTCAGGTCCGTTAATTTGCTGGCTTTATTTCGCCGTGTTCTTACTCCCAGATATTATTGATCCATTTATGGATATCGAAGATATTATGCGTATGTTGCTGATATTCGGTCTGTTTGGAGGATGTTATATCGCTGAAGTATTACGTGGCGGATTACAATCAGTAGACAGTGGTCAAAAAGAAGCAGCATTAGCACTAGGCCTTTCTCCAATGCAAACAAAACTACAGGTTGAATTGCCAAATGCAGTTAGAACTACTTTACCATCAATAGTCAGTGTATTCATTGGTTTATGGAAAGATACGACTTTGCTGTTTATCATTAACATCTTAGATTTCTTTAAGTTAGCTAAAGATTTACCAAATACGTCTCCTGGTTACTTAGGAGACTTCCTGGAGCCATTATATGTCACAGCATTGGTATTCTGGATATTCGCATTCTACCTTTCTAGAATTTCAATGAGAATTGAGAAAGGATTAGGTCTAACAAACGAAGGAGGAGGAGAAGCAGCATGAGTGATGAAGTAATTATAGAAACTAAAGGTGTTAAGGTTAATTTTGGCGATTTTTGGGCGCTAAAGGGAATTGATATGAAAGTAAGGAGAGGTGAAATTATTGTGGTACTTGGACCATCTGGTTCAGGAAAATCAACATTCATTAGAACCTTGAATAGGCTTCAACCTCATAGTGCGGGCACAGTATGTATTGATGGAATAAATATCGATGATGATACAACTGTTGCTGATCTTAAGAAAGTTAGAGCAGAAGTAGGTTTTGTATTCCAGCAATTTAATTTATTCCCTCATTTGACCATAATGGAAAATATCACACTTGCTCCGATGAAAGTAAAAGGTATGTCAAAGCGAGAATCAGAAGCAAAGGCTCTGGAATTACTAGGTCGTGTAGGAATACCTGAACAGGCTTACAAATATCCAAGTGAACTTTCTGGAGGTCAGCAACAGCGTGTTGCTATTGCTAGGGCATTAGCAATGGATCCTAAAATTATGTTATTCGATGAACCAACTTCGGCTTTAGATCCTGAGATGATTAAGGAAGTACTTGATGTTATGATTGACTTAGCAAGAGAAGATGTAACTATGATTGTAGTTACTCACGAGATGGGTTTCGCTAAGGAAGTTGCAGACCGAGTAATTCTTTTTGATGAGGGATTATTAATTGAAGAAAATACTCCTGACGTATTCTTTGATAATCCTGAGCATGAAAGGACAAAATTGTTCCTTCAACAGATACTTTAGTTGGATTTAATCCAATAAGATACACGATCATAAATTGTATTTCTAAAAGTTAGTAATTTTAGAGAAGGTCCATTGAGACTTACTGAAATTGTTGCGCCCCGTGTGAAATGTGTTTCATCCCATCCATCTGCTACAACATATCCTCTATGCATGTCGCTAGTGAAAATAGTTGGTTGATCGGTCCATGCCCAATATGTTCCATCATCTCTTCTATCATTTCGAGGAAGATCCCTCGAAACAAACAAATAATGGTTATCTATTTCATTTTCAGAGAAAGTTGTACCTTCAATGTTGTTAATATGCCTATACCAAGCACCTTGGCCAAGGAATGTCGAAAATAAACACCCCGAAGAATATTGAATGCAATTAATTTCTGAATTTTTAGCATCTTCTTTTCTTTGTAACCTATATTTCGATGGTTGATATTGATGAGTGTTTGCTAGTAATAAATCATTTAATGCAGGGTCCGAGCGTATTATATTCCCACTAGTCGTAGAAATTTCTGCTTGCAATCTTGGTAAAATATTTACAATTGCATCATTAGAGAGAGCTTTCCGAATATCTTCTCCGAAATTAATTGGGTCACTGCCCATGTAGAATCCATATGAACCGTCGTTATCCATTTCTCTTGGATGACTATTTACACCCATTACTGGTGTTTTCTCATCAACAGAATGAGCAATTGATGTTAGAGTCCCGTCACCTCCCAACACTACAACTAAATCTCTACCAATGAAATCTTCACGACTAACTTTTTCTCTTGCGGAATAGTTCACCTTGATATCAAGGTCTTTGCTTATATCTTCTAGAGTATTTTTTACAATTTCTAATGCTTCATCATGGACATCTTCGAAGTTTTTTTTATACACGACTAGAATATTTTGCGACACCCTAACGCCCCCTTCCTGATTCCCTCTAAATGGACATCGCATATAGCAACAACGTTGCTGTAATTGAG
>NYXJ01000084.1 GCA_002685315.1 Methanobacteriota archaeon | reverse complement strand
CCTCAATTGCAGCCATTACCATTGTTTTGAGTCTGCAACGTTTGGTACAAAGTCAATCTAGGGAAATCGCTGTACTACGTACTCTCGGAGTCGAACGTTCATCACTTATGATTGGTTATCTTGTTGCTCCTTTGGCCATTGGAGGAGTAGGATGTACTTTGGGTGCACTGGCAGGACCTTGGGGGATGAATGGAATGTTAGATTTCTATCAAGATCTTGTTGGTTTACCAATTGTTGAGAGAACGGTCCCACTCTCAATTTATTTTTCAGTCCTTTTTTCAACCATGTTAGTCGTATTTCTATCAGGAGCATTTCCTGCATGGAAAGCGAGTCGTCTTGACCCACTTGAAGTATTAAGTGGTCAAAGTGAAACGCGTATAGGTTCTAACAAACTCCGCAAACTTACTTCATGGATGCCAACAACACTTGGGCTTTCAATTCGATCAAGTGTCCGTAAACCTATCCGACTGACAATGACATTTGTAGCAGTCGGTATTTCTCTGATGCTTTTTGGTTCGATTCAAATGATGGGTGCTGGACTGCAAGAAACTTTTGTTGGTGGCCTTGAAGATGATCAGATTTGGGATGCTCAAGTATACATTATGTCCGATGCCGAGGGCCCTGTTTTAGATTGGGCAGAAAATAACTCAGCTAATTACGAAATTATAATCGAAATGCCACTTGGTTCAGTTACTGATTCTGAAAAAATTGAGCGAATTTTTAATGTTGTAGGTCTTGATAATTTTCAAAGTGGAATGCGTCCGATCTCAGTAATTGAGGGCGGTCTTCCAAATACCAATGGAGTATTACCTGAAGTGATAATGGATGAAGGCAGTATGGGATTTCTTGGATGGAGTGTTGGAGAAAAACAAACTGTGAGCATTAATGGCATACAACAGGATGTTGAAATTGTTGGAATATCCAGTTCTGAACTGGCCAGAACCATGTATTTTCTTCGTGGAGATTTGAGTGAGATTACAGGTGTTAATGCAACCTCAATTTATCTTCAACTACCTGAAGGAGTAGAGGTTAATTCAGACTTAGGTGAATTATCTACTGGTATCGTAGAACGACAAACCCTTCTCGCTGGCATCAATAGCTTGCTTGAACAACAAACCCAAATTTTCCAGAGTATGATGTATCTTGGTCTATTGTTTACAATAGTTGTAATGTTTAACACGATGATTATGAATGTTGCAGAACGTGATTTTGAACTGGCAACATTGCGAGTATTAGGGGCCTCTACAAGTAGCCTTGGTCAGATGCTTCTGTTTGAAAGTCTTCTAATTGGTATCATCGGGGGAATTGTTGGTGTTTTGTTTGCCTATGGTGGAGCTGTAGGCTTAGCCGCATCATTTTCATCCTGGCAATTTATAGTGCCTGTTACTATTATTCCGAGCGTAGCTTGGCAGTTGATGGCAGGAGTGGTTCTTATCGCANTAGCAATGACTCCATTTGGAGTTTGGAGATTAAGGCGTATGGATTTGGTGGAGAAAGTAAAAGACCTATCTCAATGAGGAGCNNATCATGAGAATTGTGACTTGGAATCTAAATGGCATTAGNGCGGCACATCGTAANGGNCTTGATGATTTTATNAATAAAATAGATAGTGATGTTTGGTTATTCCAAGAAGTNAGNGCNTTACCNGAACAGATGCCNAAAGATTGGCAACCAATAGGTGGGCATGANATTATTTGGCANCCNGCTGAGAAAAAAGGATACTCAGGTGTNTCAACTTGGTCAAGAATAGGNATCTCCGAAGAAGGNCGTGGCATATCTACNAATGTTGATNTCAATGACTCNGANGGACGTGTTCTTCATACAAAACATGGAAATCTTCATTGNATCAATATTTATCTTCCAAANGGTGGAGCGAATATTGAGAGACAAAAATTTAAAGATCAATGGTTAGAAGANTTACTTACCTGGTCTNAGNAATTTATTGNNTTAGATGAACCAGTATTACTTTGTGGTGATCTAAATATTGCTCATACAGAGAATGATATTTGGAACCCCTCAGGTAATAAAAATACTTCAGGGTTCTTGATTCATGAAAGAGAATGGTTCACACGTTTTCTTTCAATGGGTTGGTATGATCTTTTGAGGATTGATTCGGGTGATATTAAAGGACCATATTCTTGGTGGTCTAATAGAGGTCAAGCAAGAGCTCTAAATAGAGGATGGAGGATAGATTATGCTCTTGCTAATGATGCTGCATTAGAGATTTTTCAGTCTGCGAGGATATTGAGAGAAGGAGGACTTACTGTTTCTGACCACGCTCCTTTGATAATAGATTTAGATATTTAATAGTAATTTTTTCAAATATTTGTATTTTTTTTAATACGATACCTTTCAAGACTAAGACGCCGGGCGGTGAGACATGGGAGAAGGCCTAGTTGATCGTCTTGCCAAAATTTTACCTAACGGTAAAGGAGTCTGGATACCAATGGATCATGGGATTTCGTCGTATCCTGAAAAAGGTCTTGAAAATATGGATCAGGTAGTATCCTCTTGTATTTCTGGTGGTGCAGATGCAATTGTTTTGCAGAAAGGTGCTTTGAGCCATTTTGTAGAAACTACTGGTTGGAGTAATTTCGTTTGTCATGTTTCTGTATCAACTGTAAACGCTGGAGAAAAAAATCAATACAAAGTTAGAGTGGCTAACGCTAAAGAGTGCCTAATTAGAGGTGCTAACGCTGTCTCAGCACAGATAAATCTCGGAGATAATTTCGAACCAGAAATGATTGAAGAAATGGGTAAACTGACTGGTGAGGCATTACCATTAGGTCTACCTACATTGGGAATGATTTATCCTAGAGGGCCTATGTTAAAAATCAGTGAAGGAGATATTACCAAGGGAGTTGCTCACGCTGCACGAGTAGCATGGGAATTAGGATGCGACGTTGTCAAAGTGCCATGGACTGGAGATGTCGAGTCTTTCAAATTAGTATGTCAGGCAGTCCCTATTCCTGTTTTAATTTCTGGGGGCCCTAGAGATATTTCGTTCGATAAACTACTCCATGTTGTTGAATTAGCCATTTCTGCTGGTGGTTCCGGTGTTTGTATAGGAAGACAAATTTTTGGTGCTAATGATCCGGAATCCTGTGTCAAAGCGTTGAGAGCTGTAGTACATGATAACAGAACATCCACTGAGGCTTCAAAATTACTTGAGATGTGATATTTTGGAACTTTGGCAAGATTCCCATTCTGAATCTACTCTTGAATTATGTTCGAGGATATGGTTAGGTAGCGCCTCAGATGTCGCAGAAGTTAATCTCGATGACGCTCATTCGCAAGAAGAAGCTATTTCTTTGATTGGCATGATTCCATGGATTCTTGTTAGATGTTCTGATTGGACAATGATACCTCTGGAGAATTTAGTTTCAATTTCTAAAGGTAGTGGGACAAAAATTTCCGTAGCAATTGATAAAATAATTGATTTAAATGGGGCAGCATTTGCTCTGGAACATGGTGTTGATGCTTTACTTCTTCCAGCAAATAATAATGAATTATGGAATGCTGCTGTAGCGATAGCATCCAAAAAAGACTCTATCACAACAACTTCTTCAACTTCTGTTAGAATAGATAATGCGAAAATATTTTCAATAAATTCTAGTGGAGTAGGCGAAAGAGTTTGCATCGATCTAATTGAAAGATTAGAAGTTGGAGAAGGTATGGTTATTGGCTCAAATGCATCTTTGCTAGCTCTAGTACATGGAGAGACAATTGAATCTCAATTTGTTCCAACCAGGCCTTTTAGGGTTAATGCTGGCTCTGTTCATTCTTATGTATTGATGTCTGATAACTCAACTAAGTATCTTTCTGAACTTAAAGCAGGAGATGAGGTTTCAGTTATCTCCTCATCGGGCGGTGTAAGAAAATGTATTATTGGAAGATTAAAGATTGAACGTAGACCGTTTCTAATTATTCGATTTAAGACAAAAAATGAGGATGTCGGTCAAATAATTCTACAACAGGCAGAAACAGTCAGATTAATAGATAAATATGGAAACGCATTATCAGTAACAGAATTAAAAATCAATGATGAAATAATGATTAGACAACAAAATCAAATGAGACACATTGGAAAATCACTTGAAGGAGAGATGGATGAAAAATGAATATTCTAGCTGAAGCAGAATCCAATGCAGCAATTTCAATATTGCATGCAGTAGGTTTAGACAAGGGGTGTTCTATAGGAATTAATCTTAAGGCTACGGTCAAATTAGTCTCAGAACCTCAGAAGATAGATAGTGATTATCATGGATTATTTCAGTCTATAGAAATAGTTTGGAAAGAAAATGGTTTCCCTTTACCTAAAAAATATGGTTGGCAAGTTTCTTCAGAGATTCCAATTGGTCAAGGCTTGAAATCTAGTTCAGCAATTTCTTGTGCGGCAATTAAAGCATTGAATCAAGCTACTTGGACGGGTTTAAATGATTCTGAGATAGTCAATCTTGCAGTTTCTTCACAACGAAAATCTGGCTGTACAATTACTGGTAGTTTAGATGATACTTGGGCATCTATTTCAAGTGGATGGAAATTAATTGATCCAAATAAATCTGTACAAGAATCTATCTTACTAGAAGGAAAAATTGAGGATGAGATTATTATATTTTTAATACTAAGAGGTAGGAGGAAAAAGGAAGTGAATATTGATAATTTCAAAAAGCAATCAAGATTTTTTGAACGTGCATTAGATTCACTATCAAATGATTCTATATTCCAAGCAATTTCTACTAATGGCATGGCCGTAGCCGCCGCTATGGAAGATGATGAAGCAGTAAGAATATGTAATAAATTGATTTCTAGAGGGGCTATTGCTGCAGGAATTACAGGCTCAGGTCCTGCAATTTCAGTCATTAGTTTTATTCAAGATTCAGAAATAATTCGTAAATCACTGAATGATTTAGAATATGAAATAGTTGAAACGAACTTTCTCAAAAATAATATTTTGGAGTTGATTTGATGAGTATGAGAATTGGTGATCGCTTAAGTGTTACTCTCTTTGGAGAAAGTCATGGGAAATGTGTAGGTGCGTTATTAGAAGGTCTTCCTGCAGGAACTAAAATCGATAATGATGCTCTATTAGATTTCATAAATAGGAGAAAACCCGGACGTAAAGGCCTCTCAACAAGGGCAGAAATTGATGATTGTGAAATTATGTCTGGTGTGCATGAAGGGATAGCTACTGGGTGGCCTATACTTTTGTTAACATATAATTCAGATGTTCGTTCGAAAGATTATTCATTCCTACCGGATCATCCCCGACCTGGGCATGCAGATATGGTTGAACATATTCGCTCAGAAGGTGCTAGTGATTTACGAGGGGGTGGTTCTCAATCTGCAAGACTCACTTTTGGGCTTGTCGCTGCAGGAAGTCAAGCACGAACCTTACTAGACTCCGCTGGTTGGTCTTGTACTGCCCACCTATCAAGTGTGGGTGATATCTCAGCTAAACCATTATTTGATTTAGACAGAGAATCTCCTTTGAAAGAAGGAACTGATATGTCAAGATTGAATTGTAGAGACTCAGAATCAGTTTCTAAGATGTCAGAGTTACTTGATAATGTAAGAAAAGATCTTGATTCTATTGGTTCAACAGTTGAATTATTGATAGAAGGGCTCCCAATAGGAGTTGGTGAACCGTGGTTCGATGGCATTGAACCGGCTTTGGCTAGGGGTCTAATGGCTATTCCCGGTGCTAGGGCCATTGAGTTCTCACATGGATTTTCAACCTCGAAAATGCGAGGTTCAGAAAATAATGATGCTTGGTTTTTAGAAAATGGTAAACCTATACTTGAAGGATCAGATTCAGGGAATGCTGATGGTGCTTTGGGTGGTCGTTCAACTAGTTCTGCTGTCAGAGTTATAGTTCATTTCAAACCACCTAGTAGCCTTGCTAGAGAACAATCAACTTTACATCTACCCAGTGGTGAAAAAAAACCACTTAAGGTTCATGGAAGACATGACCCAGTATTGGGTCCCCGGGCAGTCCCGGTTGTTGAAGCTGTGGCTATATTGGTAATCTCTGATTTAGGAATTATAGGCGGCTATCTAGAATAATTATTTACCACTATTTTCTCTCATTTGTGCAATTCTGACGGGTAAGTTTACTGCAAAAGCAGAAGCTACAATCATAAATACAACAGCGGTCCCAAGAGCAACTCCGTAAACTGATGTTAATTCTACACTTTCTGCTAATCTTGTTGCCGTAGCATCACTTCCTAATAACCCCACAATTGTAGGAATAATTAGGTTAATCATCAGAGTTAATAAGGCGACTAATCCGGCAATTAATGGTGTAACCGTTAAAGATCTGTAATATTGTCTAGTTATTTTTTTAACATTCATGACATATACTTCACCAGTTCTAATAGATTTATCAAGCATTGAAAATCTGATTATTCCACTAGTTAATTCAATATACATTACTAATAAAAGAGCGTATGATATCAATAATAATTTCTGAGATATTTCGCCATCAGGAAGTAAATCAATTCCAAATTCTACTTTGCTTCCAGCAAATCTAATTGTTACTAATATTAGGACTACATATGAAATTAAAATTGCGCGTTGTTCTCTTTGGAAGATTCCATACATTCCTCCAATGAAACCTATTGCTATCAAAGCTAAATGAATTAATGCGCCTATCGATGGTTGATTAATCGCATTACTTAGCCAAAACCAAGCGGTTCCAGAAACTGGGGTTACTGTAAAAGTAACAATTGCAAGTAAAGTTAGTGTAATTGCTGCAGACATCTGTAAAGTCTGAACTACTCTGTCAGGAGGTAAGAATTTTGTCTTTGTTACAATTGGGCCGCCAAAGAATGACTCAATTACCGATGGGACATGGACTTCAGGAATAGCATCTTTAGGTATTTCAGTACTACCTTTCATTCTCCCCGCAGCTTTTTTACGGCTAGGGGCAGAAGATCTAATCGTCTTACCATCATATAGGTGAGCAGTATCTGATTTTTTTTCTACCATTAAATCACCTCAGAAACCTCTAGCTCCAGAAAGGGCGGTATTCAATAGCATATCTGGCTCCCAATCCATAACATTAGCTCCTAGTCCTCTTAGCTCACTCATCAGAATATCTCTTTCTGTTTTCAGCAATTCATATCCTGTTCGATCTAATCTTCTAGCATCAAATTCAAACTCTAAACTACTTGGAGAAAGTATAGTGACATCGAAATTTCTAGATCTTAAATCCCTGACTGCATCAATTATTGTAGGGTCGTCTTCTAATGGACTCAGTATGATAATCGGACTGCCTCTATTAATATGTGGCAAAATTCTATTTGTAACTACTTTCAAAGGAGTATTTCCTTTTGCCATTGCTCCTGCTAATTTAGTCAGTATGACATACAACTGTTTTTTCCCAGTATCTCTATCGACTGAAACAATCTCATCACCATAAACTACCACTCCAACAGAATCTCTTCTTGAAAGGAAATATTGGGATAAACTTGCAGCTGCTCTAGTGCTATAAACAAGAGAATTTCTACTTACAGGTCCTGTTTCTGAGACTGACCTACTATCTACTAACAAGATTATATCACTAACGGCATCTCTTTCAAATTCATTAACCATTAATTTTCCACCAGACCTAGCAGTAGCTTTCCAATTAACTTTCTTCATTGCATCTCCAGGAACGTACTCTCTTAGATTGTAGAAATTAGATCCTTCTCCTGGATTTCTAATATTTACAGCACCAGTGAAAATCTTAGGGACTCTACTCTTAATTAAAGCGTCCTTGATATCTTCCATTTTCGGAAAAACTAAGAAATCATCGTAAAGATGTATTTCTCTTTCATTATGGAATAATCCAAAGGTATCTTGTATTCGGATACACACCGGTCCTATGGTATAGAAACCTCTTAGAGGAGCTTCGATTGTATATGCAATTTCAGTTTCTCTTTGAGGTCCTAATTCCATCAGAACATAGTTCGCTCCTTTTTTGATTCTCATTACTTCCGGAACTCGATCTCTAACCTCCAGAACTTTGGAGAGATTTGATTTATTCTGAATTCTTATAGATACATCGACTTCTCCATCTTCAAAAACACGAGCAGAGGACAGTTTTCTCAAAGCAACAAGATTTTGTAATGCTATACCTCCTGTGATATTTTCATCTTCTAATCTCCTTCCTGACGATGATACATCGGCATTAGTAGTCCTGAATGCGGCCCATGTTAAGAATGAGAGAAGAACGACTGCCACGGTAACTAATTGTTGATTTCTTAAAACTAAACCTAGAAGGTATAGAGCAATAGATAGCGAAGCAAACATCGCCGATTTTCTACTCCATGCCACAAGCAAACCTCCTATTGTCAGT
>NYXJ01000083.1 GCA_002685315.1 Methanobacteriota archaeon | reverse complement strand
TAAGAAATCAAGGAAAAGGAAGATGGGGAGGAGCTATTCAAGCGGCAGGATTTCTAAAACAGTTCGTACAAGAAAGAAAAGACAATAATGGGGAGAAAACTCAGATTCCATGGGCACATTTAGATATCGCAGGAACTGCAGGAATCTGGGGGGTAGAATCAAATTCAACAGTTGGTCATGGGGCCACAGGAATCCTAGTCCGCACTCTACATCTGTTGATCACTAAGCAGTGAGAAGATTACTCCTGAGGCGATATTAAAAATATGGCTATATAGACAAATGCTAAAGTTCCACTAGTTAGTAAGGTAAGTAAAGAGAATATTACTCTAGATGCTGTAGAAGTTATCCTTAATTTTCTTGCAAGGCCGGAACATACACCTAGAATAATCCGATCATTACGAGGTCTGAAAAAGGGTTTAGCACCAACTTTAACCTTCTTGAGTGTATACTCTTCATCCATTTAATCACTCGTCGGTATCTTCATCATCGGAATCCAATACTTCAAAATCCGCCTCTACTACATCTCCATCATCATCTGATTCATTTTCTTCTTCAGATACTTCTGCAGATGCTGCTTCATATAATTTAGAGGATAAACTGTGCATTAATTCTTCTAACTCTTGTATTCTTGATTGAATACTCGTTTCATCAAGATCTTCATCTGAAACCGGTTTTTCATCAGTGACAATTAAAGACTCCAATTCTTTCAATTTTTCTAGCACTGGATTGACAACTTCTTCCGACAATTTATCTTTTGTCTCATCAATTGTTCTTCGAGTTTGATAAACTATACTATCTGCAGTATTTCTTAGTTCCACTCTAACTTTCTTACGCTTATCNTCTTCAGCAAATTCTTCTGCNTCACTTATTTTTTGCTTAATTTCTTCTTCNGATAATGAAGTCTGACTCTCTATTTTTATTGATTGTTCAGTACCTGTACCAAGATCTTTAGCNGAAACATTTACGATACCATTAGCATCAATATCGAAAGTNACCTCTATCTGAGGGACTCCNCGAGGCGCTGGNGGTATACCCATTAAGTGGAATCTGCCAAGAGTTATGTTATCTTTTGCNAACTCTCTTTCTCCTTGTAATACNTGNACTTCTACTGCTGGCTGGCTATCCGCTGCAGTAGAGAAAGTCTCTGAACGCCTAGACGGNATTGTTGTATTTCTTTCAATCATTGTAGTCATAATTCCACCCAATGTTTCTATCCCTAAAGTTAGAGGAGTTACATCTAGAAGNAGGACATCAGTAACTCCTTCNTCACCAACAATAATTCCTGCTTGTAGTGCCGCACCTAATGCAACTGCTTCATCAGGATTAATACCTTTGAATGGAGATTTACCAACTTCTGATTCGATGGCTTCTTGAACAGCAGGAACTCGGGTAGAACCACCAACAAGAATTACCTTGTCTACATCACCTTTGCCAATTCCAGCATCCTTCATCGCTCTTCTTGTGGGAGACATTGTACGCTCAACTAAGTCTGAAATTAAATCTTCGAACTTNGCTCTAGAAAGTGAAAGGTCTAGATGTTCNGGTTGACCATCTTTCATAGTGATAAATGGTAAGTTTATCTGAGACATGGAAGTACCTGATAATTCAATTTTAGCCTTTTCTGCAGCCTCTCGNAGACGACTCATTGCTTGCATATCTTTTGTCAAATCGATTCCGGAAGATTTCAGGTATTCACTTGTAATCCATTCAACTATTACATGGTCAAAATCGTCACCGCCAAGTCTGTTATCTCCACTTGTAGCCTTAACTTCTATTTGTGGTTGGCCATCAACCTGATAGATTTCTAAAACTGATACATCGAATGTACCTCCACCTAAATCGTANACCAGGATAGTCTGATCTTCGTCCTTATCTACNCCATAGGCTAGAGCTGCAGCAGTAGGTTCATTGATTATTCTAAGTACTTCTAATCCAGCAATCCTACCAGCATCTTGTGTGGCTTTTCTTTGAGCATCAGTAAAATAAGCAGGGCAGGTTATCACTGCCTGAGTAACTTCACGCCCTAGATATGATTCTGCATCAGCCTTTAGCTTCTGTAAAATAAAGGCCGAAACTTCTTGAGGAGTGTATTCATTATCATCAATTTTCTGAACCCAATCAGTACCCATTTCTCTTTTCACTGAAAGAATTGTTCGTTGTGAATTTGTCACAGCCTGTCTTTTTGCAGTGACACCTACCANCCTTTCGCCATCCTTACTAAAAGCAACAACAGAAGGAGTCGTTCGAGACCCTTCTGAATTAGCTATTACCACTGCTTGTCCACCCTCAAGAGTTGCNACACAGCTATTTGTCGTTCCAAGATCTATTCCAATTACAGGTCCACTCATTTTATTCACTTCCANTTTCAATTATTATTTNTAATATCGAATGTAACATCTAGTATGCCATTATTTAGGCTCCAATCAACAATCTGACTTACAGAATTTGGTAAATCAAATTTCTTAAAAGGCCTTAATTGAGTCGTTTTCATCAACTGGAAAGATTTTCCTGAATCAATCAAATTAATCTCCAATTCAGACTCAACAATATCTAATTCGTGGGAAAGNTCTACNGTTGCATAAATTCTGTCTTCATGAGAATAAATATCAACTTGAAGTTCTTGTTCTTCATCTTCTTTTTGATTTAACTCCGCATCAACTATTGGAGTAGGGTTATTTACTTGTACGTTAACTCCCATATTTCTAAATAAGTCGGAAAAACCATTCGAGCCATTCAACATCGATTCCATAGTTTTTCTAAATTCGTCTGAATCTCCATTGATATCAATTTTCATGTCCTGATTTGATAGTTTCTCTGGATCTATTCCCATTTTCTGGAATTGATCGCGGACCTGNGAAAGCATATTTCTAAGTATCTCAATATCCATTGGCATNCCCATNTCAGAGAACATTTTCGCCATTTCTTTGAGCATTTGCTCTTCCCAATCATCTCTATTATTTTCGTCCATAATCGCCACTACTTAACTTGAGGTTGTATAGTAGGGGGGCGCTACCCTTTATCAACCTCTCGATTTGAATTCTTAATTCAGAAAGAATCAATCGGAAATGTTAGAGCCACAGGAGCGGTTTCAAATCTGTTAAGTTAGTCGCGAGGGTATATGTCAGATGCTGAACATGAAGTTGCCTTGGAGGATACTGACCGTATCCATGGNAGNACCGCTTTAGTTCGTAATGTCGCCGCNGCTGTTTCTTTNTCGAATGCCGTTAGGTCAACATTGGGNCCNAGGGGGTTGGATAAAATGCTCGTAGATCAAGAAGGNAATGCAAGTGTCACTAACGATGGAGTTACCGTTTTAGAAACTGCTAGAGTAGAACATCCGACTGCAAATTTACTAATTGCATCCTCGAGTTCACAAGATCGTTCGGCTAGAGACGGAACAACTACGACAGTAATTTTGATGGCTGAAATGCTACAAAATGCCTTGGAACTAGTTAGGTCAGGCATTCATCCTTCTATAATCATTAATGGATTCAGAATTTCTAACAAAAAAGCATTAGAGGAAATCAAGAAAATTTCACGAGAGGCAAATAATAGGAACTTGAAAGCATCTGTAATTAAGACCTCTTTAGAAGGGAAAATAGATTCTTTATTAGCTGAACATTTGACTGAAATCTCCTTAATTGCAGCAGAATCACTAGTTGATGAAGAAGGCGGTAAAGACTTAGAAAGATTACGGATAAAAAGGATGCAAATTTCAGGTGGTAGGGCATTAGATAGTGAATTATTACCTGCATTAATCCTAGCAAAAACAAAACTTATTGGAAACACTTCAACTTTTTCCAAAGGAGGTAATGTTGCAATAATTGATGGAGGGATTGAAGAAAGAAAATTAAGTTTAGATGCCCAAATTGAAATTAATGAATTAGGGGTGCTAAAGGATTTTCAAACTCGTAACGAGAAATATCTTAAAGAAATAATCAATCATCTTGAAAATTTAAATGTAGATTTACTAATAGTTAGAGATGGGATAGCAGATGAAGCAATTCCAATACTCTCAGAAGCTGGAATTACAGCCTACCGAAGATTCGAAAGGGACGACCTTGAAAGGTTATCAAGATTAACAAAAACAAATATGGTTAGAGATATTAGAAAAATTACGGAAGATGATATTGGAGAATATTCATCACGTTCCGAAGAAAATATTGGCGGGATAAATTATACAAGGATAGAGGGGAAATTTGGTGGTGCGATGACTGCAGTCATCAGAGGTTCTACTCCTGAAATTAGAGATGAAGTAAGTAGAGCTTTTGACGATGCTTTGGGAGTTAGCCATAGATTAACTAAAGAAAGCAATATCCTACCAGGTGGAGGAGCAACACATATCCACCTGGCTAGACAACTTAGAGAATACGCAACGACACAATCGGGTAGAGAACAGATGGCCATTGAAGGATATGCTGCTGCCCTTGAGATAGTCCCTCGTACTTTAGCAGAAAATGCAGGCTATGACCCGATAGATATTGTTTTGTCTCTCTCAGCCGCCCAAGCAAGAAAAGAAGATAGTGGACCTTGGATTGGTCTCAATGGAAACTCGGGGGAAATTATGGATATGTTTGAAGAAGAGATCTTTGATCCAATGTTTGTTTCAGAACATGCCATTTCAGGAGCTACAGAAGCCGCAATTAGTATCTTAAGGATTGACGATGTACTGTGGGCAAAGAAGGGGCCTGAAACTCCAGATTGGAGTAACCAAATTGAAGACAATTAGAATTATTTCAAGTTGGTAAGCATCTCATTAACTATAGATTCTAGATTAAATCTTGATTGCCAGTTCCAATCATTTCTTGATATCTGATCATCTATAGAATCGGGCCACGAATCAGCATAATTTTGGCGGATATCTGGTTTATATCTACAAACAAAATTTGGTAATTTCTTATTAATTTCAGATACTAATTCCTCAGGGGTGAATGAGACTCCAGAAATATTGTACCCACAACGTGCTGAACTAAGTGAATCAATCGGTTCGTCCATCAATGATATTGTAGCCCTTATTGCATCATCCATATACATCATCGGAAGACGTGTCTGGGCACTGAGAAAACAGTCATATGTGGATTCTTCTGAAAGTGCAGCATGAAAAATATCAACAGCATAATCAGTAGTTCCACCACTGACGGGTGACTTCCAAGATATTAGTCCAGGATATCTAATCCCTCTAATATCAACTCCATATTTCTCATGATATATCATCCCTAATATTTCACAGTCGACTTTAGTCATTCCATATTTAGTTGTAGGATTTAATGGAGTTATTTGAGGTGCATTTTTAGGTGCATCGGGGCCGAATACAGCAATAGAAGAGGGAGCGAAAATACGTAAATCGAATTCTCTCGCTGCCTCCAAAATATTTCTCGTTCCTTCTACATTAATTAATTCACATAAATCTGGATCCTCTTGTCCTTTAGCAGAAAGTATCGCAGCCAAATGATAGATGATTTTAATTTCCTTTTCGATTATTAGTTGGAAAATTCCATCTTTATCTAAAACATCAAGGTTGGTATATGGCCCGTTTTGAATACACGGATGGCCTTTTTTTTCCCTAATATCACTGGCGATAACATGGTCAGAACCATAAATATCCCTTAATGATTGTACTAAGTCAGTACCAATTTGACCAAGGGCTCCTGTAACTAATATTCGGCCGCCCTCATGTACAACCATAGTCGACCGGAGTGATGGAGATACTTAGACTTAGCAAAGATAGTTTTTGAACTAAGTCTAAGGAATGTTGATAGGCAAGGTATGTTGGCTTCAAACCCCGTTGATTGAATGAAGTATGTAGTTGTCACGGGAGGCGTCCTATCAGGACTTGGTAAAGGGATAACTGCAAGCAGTATCGGAGTATTGCTAAAATCCGCAGGACTGAGCGTCACTTCTGTAAAGATTGACCCGTATCTCAATTGCGATGCAGGGACTATGTCACCATTCGAACATGGTGAAGTTTACGTTTTAGATGATGGCGGCGAAGTTGACTTGGATTTAGGAAACTATGAAAGGTTCTTGGACATCTCTCTCACTAAAGATCATAATATCACNACTGGAAANGTCTACAAATCTGTNATTGAGAGAGANAGGAANGGAGANTATTTAGGAAAAACAGTNCAAGTNATTCCACANATAACAAATGAAATTCAAGAATGGATTGANAGAGTATCNAACACNCCAAGTGATGGGACAAACAATATTCCTGACGCTTGCGTAATTGAATTAGGNGGAACTGTNGGAGATATTGAAAGTGCACCATTNATAGAGGCATTAAGACAATTTCAATTTAGNGTTGGAGANAGNAATATCTGCTTTGTGCATGTAAGTTTAGTCCCTGTGATGGGNCCAGTAGGAGAACAGAAAACNAAGCCTACTCAACATACTGTAAAAGAGCTAAGAGGACTTGGAATTATTCCNGATATTCTAGTTTGTAGATCCGAAAATCCATTAGATGACGAAACNAGAGAAAAGTTAGCNGCTTTTTGTCACGTTTCTCCTNGTGCAGTTGTTTCNGCTCATGATGTATCAAACATNTATCGNATCCCAATTTTATTAGATGAGCAAGGAGTTAGTAATGTACTTTCAAAGCAAATAAGTTTTGATTTACCNGACTCNAGACCTCTACTAGATGANTGGATAAAAATGGCTGAAACTGTAGATAATCTCAACGAAGTTGTNCAAATCGCAATGGTCGGGAAATATACTGGACTNTCTGATTCNTATCTTAGCGTCATCAAAGCACTACAACATTCATCATTTGAAGTAAATCGTAANCTTCAAATTAATTGGATTGAGGCAGAAAATTTAGATGAAAAAATAANNCAAGAAAATCCNGAGAAATACAAAGAAGCATGGGATAATCTAAAAATATCTGATGGAATACTAGTCCCNGGAGGCTTTGGAATTAGAGGAATNGAAGGGAAAATAAAGGCNGCAGAATATGCTAGNGTGAATAAAATACCTTACNTNGGAGTNTGTTTAGGATTACAAATAGCCACAATTGANTTCTGTAGAAATGTANTAGNTATGAAAAATGCAAACTCTACAGAATTTGACGAGAATACCCCACANCCAGCGGTAGTATTCATGCCAGAGATATCAAAGACACATATGGGCGGCACAATGAGATTGGGTACAAAACCAACGCCATTTTTAGTAGAGGACTGTAAAATAAAAAGACTTTATGGAAATCAATCTTATGTTGACGAAAGGCATAGACATAGATACGAAGTTAATCCTGAATTAATTTCAAAAATTGAAAAGGCGGGATTAATCTATGTAGGTAAAGATGAAACTGGCCAGAGATGTGAAATTATGGAATTAGAAGATCATCCATATTACGTGGGAACACAATATCATCCAGAATTTAAATCTAGGCCCGGAAGGCCTAGCCCTCCTTTTTTGGGGCTCTTGAAAGCCTCAATAGGTGAAAAAATTTGAATCAATCGACTATTATCGGTAAAACTCTAGTAGTTCTGTAACCTTGTAGTACTTTCATATATCTCTTATCAGAAAATTTCTCATCTAATTTTTTGTCACCAGTTTCTATTCGTAAACGACGAACAGAAATTAATTTGGCAGGAGTGACTACACCTAAAATTTCATCAATCGATATTTTTCTTAAAACGCTAGGAGATAGTTGTAGGTTACCTCTGCCAATAAGGAAACCTTGACCCCCCATAGGAGATAGAAGCAAAGTCACTTGACCTTTATGTAAAGAGAGAATTTCAATTAGTTGGTCTTCATTAAGATCGGTTCCTATCTGCTTATTTCCTAATGTAGCATCGATTCCCAATACTGTGCCTTCAAATCCTATCATATTGGAAATTGTTCTTAATGTCCCACCAGAGCCCCAAATAATGAGTCTCTTATCGTCTATTAATAACTCTTGAATATGGTCAGCAAGTCCTTCCATAATCTCTTCTTCACCAGTAGCCTCCACTCGCATTTTTGCACCTTGCATCCACCTTGGAGACGCCGGTGTTTTAGCCTCAGCATACAATCTAACTACCCATTCGCCATTACGATACTTTTCTTCATCTAAATCAAGAACTTCTGTGCTAGATAGTAATANTTCTCCATTCATCCATGAAGAAAGTACTTCGGCCCCTGCTTTAGGAGATGAAGCAAAACATCCAGAATGCATCTTTACGCCACATGGAATACCAATTACAGGTATGATTGATTTATTGTGAGAATCCAGAGTAGATACTATATCTCTCGTTGTTCCATCACCACCTGCATATAGTATCAAATCTACATTAGAATCGATTAATAGAGATACCAACTCGAATGTATCAGATGGATTTGTAATTCCTGAAGATTCGTGAATTAAATTAAAATTACCTATTGATATTCCATCGGGTATCCATTCACTACCCATTCTACCTTTACTTGTGAACCANTCAACCTCTTGTTTATCATCATAAATTTTACTAAAATAGTTTAATGCATCTCTTACCCTAGGACCCGCCCTATCTTTTGCACCCATTGAACGTGCATATTTTGCTTG
>NYXJ01000082.1 GCA_002685315.1 Methanobacteriota archaeon | reverse complement strand
TGCTTCTTTTTTATCCAGTTTTTCTTTCAATAAATGTATTAGATCTTCAGGAAAATCAGGATTCGAAGGTAATAGTTTGTCATCTCTCTCATCTCCCCCTGCACTGAACATACCCCTGCCTACTCCATTTCCCTTAAATGGCCGTCGTAAGTCCGATGTTTATTGGGCTTGTGGCGCAGCTTGGAAGCGCGCTTCTTTGGCTAAGAAGAGGCCCCGAGTTCAAATCTCGGCTCGTCCACCATATGATAATATAATAATCACCTTTTTCAATTTATTTTTTCTCGTAGAAAAATATTATTTACAACTCATTACAACTATGAGAAATATTATTTTCAGAATATACATTTGTTCTTATTTCCTATTTAATACTAATAAGTAAAAAAGACAAATTAACAAAATATATACTAATTAATAATCATGTGTTTAATATTATTTATTTCTATTGTCACATAGAGCATTATACGATCTAATATTTCGCCAATCGAACAAATAATAAGCCTAGTACTATGTCGAGTATTTATGGTGACAGATAAAGCGAAACTCGAATACATATGGCTAGATGGATATGAACCTACTCAGAATATGAGGAGTAAAACATTAGTCAAGAAAAATTTTTCTGGAGAAGTTGGAGAATGTCCGATGTGGTCATTCGATGGTTCCTCCACAAAACAAGCAGAAGGCGGTAGTTCAGATTGTTTGTTAAAACCTGTAGCTATTTATCCTGACCCACAGAGAATCGATGGTTTTCTTGTTATGTGTGAAGTTTTGAATGCTGACGGAACTCCACATCCAAGTAATGGTAGAGCAACAATAGAAGAGGATGATGATGATTTTTGGTTTGGTTATGAGCAGGAATATTTCATTATGGATGTGGATACACAACTTCCTTTAGGTTTCCCAGTTGGTGGATATCCTGGGCCTCAGGGACTTTACTACTGTTCTGTTGGAGGAAAAAATACTCATGGGAGAGGTCTAGTTGAAGAGCATGCAGACTTGTGCCTAGAGGCTGGTATCAATTTTGAAGGGATCAATCAAGAGGTTGCCTGCGGTCAATGGGAGTTTCAGATATTTGCTAAAGGTGCGAAAAAAGCAGGTGACGAATTATGGGTTGCTAGATATTTATTAGATAGATTGACTGAGAAATATGGGTATTATATTGAGTATCATCCTAAACCAATTCAAGGTGATTGGAATGGTTCAGGGATGCATGTCAATTTCAGCGATGGCAAAATGAGAGATGAGGGAGGAGAGGCACTTTTCACAAATATCTGTGAAGCGTTTGGTAGAAATATCGAGAAACATATGTCGGTTTATGGTGCTCACAATGAGCTACGCTTAACCGGCCTCCATGAAACACAATCAATTGATCAGTTTTCTTTTGGTGTATCTGATCGCGGAGCATCCATACGTATTCCTATAGGAACAATAGAAGATGGTTGGAAAGGTCGACTTGAAGACAGGAGGCCGGCATCAAATGGTGATCCATACAAAATTGGCGCTGTTGTGATTAGCACTACTAAATCTGCATACTGATTTTTATCATTTCGACAATTTCATCAGCGCACCCCCAAGAAAGAGTAACTCCGGCTCCTCCATGGCCATAATTATGAATTATTTTTTTTCCATTAATCACTTCTTCTTCTAGTCTAACTTCATAGCGAGATGGCCTCAGCCCTACTGCGGTACCTACAATATTATCTCTATTTAGTTCGGGCCATAATTCTTCACATTTCGAAAGGATTGTTTCCGTATCTTCTATTCTAATATTTTCTCCCCAATCATCTTTTTGAGCAGTTCCTCCAAGGACTGTTACATCCCTTCGAGGAATTGTATAAGTTAGTGTTTCAGGTTTTTGATCAAATCTTCCAAATCCTGGATCTTGTTTGATGTAAACAACCTGACCTCTTACTGGCCTTAGTTCTCTATCATTACATAAATCTCTTCCACCAAGTCCGCAACAATTGACTATTATTTCACCAGGTACTTCTTGTAATGAAGAAAATTCTCTTAATTCATATAANCCTCCCAATTTTTCAAATTTCGCTANTAACCAAGGCATGTAATGATTCATTTCAATAACTGGTGCTTCAATTTCCCATCCGAAATTATAACCATTAATNATCTCNNAATCTTCAAGTATTCTNAAATGAGGNATTTCNGAACTCCAACCTGGTAATTCNCATTTTTCTTTCAAGTATTCNCTNCCTAAGCGTAAAGTTATACAATCNACNTTTTCTTCATTTNTCANCCTAATTAANTCGTAGAATGTTTCAGAAGACCATTTATTTGTTTTCTCTACGGGTTCTGCAAGGAATGGATACCACCATGCAGCTGCTACATCAGAAACAGTATTAGGACTCATATTTCTTGCTAAGATAGTGACTTTGAATCCAGACTCTAAGAGTCTGATTGCAGTAGTAATTCCAGAAACTCCTGCACCTAGTACAGTAATGTCCATGAGTTGCAATAGAGGTATAGTAAATCATCTAGTCGGTATGATAACAATCTTCAATGATTGGACATCTCGCAGTACAGGTGACACTGTGCCAAAAGTTAGGAGACCAAAAAAAGGTTGGTTTCGCCCCTCAAAAAAGAAGCCTCGTCGCGGACCCTTAGTTGCTCCTAGTGAGAGAGGCCTACCTCCTTGTCCAGCATGTGGGGAATGGAGTATGCAGAAAGACAATAATCGTAAAGAAATTTATTGTGGTTCGTGTGGCGCTATTGCCTAATATTTATCGTAAATCCAATATGTTACAATCTCTCCGCTATTACTGTCGCAGTGATGAGGAACCGCACCGGATGCCTTGGGTATCGCGAGTGATGGGCGATCTGAGCGGCTTCTAAGGTGAATAGATTGGATAGAATAGTAACCGATAATCAAGGTAGGAAACTGCGTCTATTAGAGCCGAAATCCCTAACTTCCGCTCCAAAAGATTTTCATTTATCCAGAGTGAGCAGACCTTTTAGAAGATATTTCTCATTAGTTGCAAACTCATTAATTATGGTTTTTCTTGTTCAAGCTTTTTCTGCTCAGCTAATTGGAGTTCTCAATGCACAACCACTATACGTAATTGGGTGCAGTTTCGTGACCTTTCCATGCATTGGTTTTCTAATTTATCTTCATCGTCCTAAACTTATTGAAGTTAGGTTATTGACATCTGATGAAAATGGTATATTTGCACATCCAATTCCTGAGGGTGGTTCAATACAAACTCCTATTCCTACGAAAATGAATCGTTTTTTAGTTCGAGATGATTCAGTGATTGATACGCCTCCGTCATTTTGGATATGGATTATTTTTGTAATTTGTCTTTGTATTTCGTTTGTAATTGCAATTATTGAGATAATAGGTGGTGAATTAGGTTTGATTCTATCGTTAATAATGTCTCTGCCAATGACTCTTATCTTATTTTCTATTCCAGTTTATGCTTGGTGGGCATCATCTAATTCTTGGATCGGTTTACCGACTCGTTTGAGAGATGCTGAATCTTGGTTAATCGCAGGAATGGCAGCCGGTGTCCCTGCAATTTTGATTAATAGTTGGTTAACTCCCGCTTTAGTCCCTTCATCTTGGTCTACTGTAACAGAAGATTTTATCATTTATACTCTAAGTGCTCCTATTGGTGAAGAGATTTTTAAGTTCTTAGCAGTTTTATGTTTTATCTCTTCAATAAAAGGTCCCAAGACTGGTTTCCAAGTCGGTTTCACGGTTGGATTAGGTTTTGCTATCGCTGAAAATTTTCAATATCTTCTACTTTCTTATGGAGGGGGGGGATTCACAGGTTTATTTATAACATCATTAATTAGAGGAATTGGTTCGATTCCGGGACATGCAGTTTGGACTTCATTTAGTGGCGCTGCCTTGGGTTGGTGGATAAGTAATCCTGATAACAAAGCGAAAGTAATTTTTATGATACAGAGTCTTTCTTCAAAATCAATGAATATGATTGAAAGTATTGGAATTGATGTTGATATGGACGGCGATACGTCTGGATTTGATGGTCCTGAGTATACTATGTTGAGTGCTCTTGAAGATGCTAAAAAGACTTCGGAAGATATTAATTGGACTGTTTCAGAAGATAAATCTCAAAAAATATTAACGTCTCTAATTGGTAATAATAATCCGGAATGGTGGAAATTATCTGAACAAAATTATACTACTGAAAGTTCGGTAATGATGATTCAGACTAGCAATAAAATTACAAATAATGAGACCCGATTAAAAATAATTCCTCCTAAGTCAATTATTGCCGGCCTCCTAATCGCAATTTTGGGTCATTCAATATGGAATGGTTCAGGAATTATTTTATTTGAGGTTGGTACAATCATTGGTTTAAGTGAAGATATTAACCTTGTTCTATCTTTACTTTGGATAATTTTTCTAGTCGTAGTAGTTCTTTTCGTTTCTTTTTTGCTGATGAGAGGAATCAGCACTATTTCAGATATTAACAACTAACAATTATTCTATCTATACATGCGAACCTTTCATGACCCCCCCTCGTTGCAGAAAGGGTGGAATTAACATGGACGTGGGTGACGAACAAATTATTTCTGTCAGCCTTGTTCTGGCTTTATTAGTAATTTCGCGAGTTAGAGATCTATTAGACAATAGTGGATTATTTGCAGCAACAATAACAGGTCTCACAGTGTCATTAATCGGTCATTGGACTTGGTTGATTGCACTATTCACTTTCTTAATTATAGGTTCTCTAGCCACGAAATGGAAATTCGAAGAAAAGACATTACTTTCATTAGAGGAGGCTAATGAGGGATTAAGGAGTTGGAAAAATGTTCTAGCCAATGGTGGTACGGTTTCAATAATGGCAGTTTATAATTTCATTTTCCCTGGCGAGGAATGGATTTATTTTGCTGCTTTAGCAAGTATTTCAGTGGCCTTGTCCGACACTCTAGCATCCGAAATAGGCTCATTAGATACTAGGACTAGAAGTATAACTACTCTACAATCAGTACCTGCTGGAACTAATGGAGGAATGTCTCCTACAGGGACTATAGCGGCATTAATAGGTGCAATAATTATTTCAATTATAGGGGTTATTTTCTCCCCTGAAAATTCAACAATCAATGACATAGATTTACTATTAATGTTGACATTAATTGGATGGCTTGGATGTCAAGTAGATTCAATTTTAGGNGCAGTTTTAGAAAATAGAGGATATCTTGGAAAGCATNGTGTGAATTTCCTTGCAACATTTTCTGGTTCACTTATGGCGATTATCTTTTATTANCAATTCCTATGAACTAATTAGCGTTGACTTTGAGTAATAATAGGTGTTGGCATAAGCATGAGTGGCAGAAAGTCTGGTAAAGTATTTCTNTCATTCTCAATNATTTCATTATTTNTTTTTTCTCTTATTAGTGCCTCCTCGGCCCAAATCATAGCTCCTGACGGNCCNGGAATNGANTGGGAAAAACCTGACAGNCATNGACTNTTTCTGAAAGGCGATGCATCNTCTCCATTTCTCGATAATAATTGGAGTTCNTTAACNGGTCAACCNATTGGNTCAGTNGACTTNCAAAAAACNGTGGGNTNAACAAATCTNATAGATATTCAATCAGCACCATTGACNGAAGATTTGGANTTCAATGGAAATATTACNNTTCATCTTTTTGCATCTCTNGATGTTGCAAATGATGGNTGNAAGTTCACGAATGTNCTNCCNGGTTCTCCNTTGGGTTCTGAAACAAAATTTTCNGTTTCTNTNTCATTGGGAAATAATCAAATTCTTTCCGATGCCCAAACCAATTCTATCGTTATGGAAGAATCATTTACATTGGCGCATGAATTTTTAATCGATGCGAATGATGTAAATGTTAGCCTTATCAAGGGAGATTTAATAGGATTAAAAATCGATGTAATACATGACTGTGCTCAGACAGGAGTTTTATGGTGGGATACATATGACGCAATTACTGGAATAGAATTTAAAGGTGAATTAATTTATCCTGAGTTGGATCAGACAGTTGATCCTAATGGAATAATTAGAGTTGAGTTTACACCTAATTCTCCTTGGGGGAATGACCTCTATATTTCTCAGGTGTTGGAAGTTATCGGGCCAGTGGAATGGGAAGATATGAGACATGGAAATGCCGATGAAGATACTAGATTAGATCATTTTGAAACTCCTCATGGGATAAGAATTGATGAACTGAATCGTACTGTATTAACTTGGTCATCTCAGAGTCGACTTTCTGCAGGAAAGTACATGATAGATAGTTGTTACAAATTATCCGATCATGATCCTGGAGAAACTTGTGATTTGGTAGGCGTTCTTAGGTTTGAAGTCCTAGAACCAGAGCCATCATTATTGAACGGAACTTGGGCCGCTATTTTGATACCTCTAAGTATTATTTTCTGGATTGGTATTTCAATGAAAGAAGCACTACTACCTTTACCCGCATATGGAGTGATTTTATTACTTGCATTGACAACTTTGGGGCCAGCTTTGGATTTACCTGATATTGATTTCGAAGAACCAAGATTTGACGGAGCAGCCCCCTCATTCTCATTATATGAGCATGGTGAAGATCAACAACTATACGATTTTAGTGATTTATTGTCAAATCACGATGCTATTGTAATTGGACTATTTACTCCAAGTTCCCCAAATGCCGAAATTCAGAGAGTTGATTTCGAAATAGCCCAAAAAGTAATCGATGATAATGTCGCCTTTATTCAAATTGCAACAGGAGAGGGTGTCAACATTCTGGATTTAGAAAACTTAGTTAGTCAAATTAATGGAAGTTGGCCAGTTCTAATTGATAACGCTGACTCATCTGTCGGGAAATCTTTCCCCAGCAGAGCTTCCGACTCAGTTTTTGTGATTGATTCAGCAGGATTTATTTCAACATGGAAACCAGGAACAATGTCTTCTCAATCGATAAAGGATGCTGTTGAATCATCCTATCTTGGTTCTGGAAATCTACCTTTAGACCTAATAGGGCTCATTTTTGGTACAACCTTCTTACCGCTAATAGTTTTAGCAATGCCTAGAGGGGAGAAATATGAAGTTCCAAATTCTCCTCTTATCCCTGGTGCGGGTTTAGTTCTTACATTATTTTCCTCAAGTATTGGTTTTGCTTTGTGGGCATTACCAGTATCATTATTATCAATATTAGGTCTGGGTTCTTACTGGATTTTTATTGAGATTATATTAAGTTTGATACTTTTTTATCACGGACTTTCAATGCTACTAAGAGGCGGAATTATAGAAATCGAAATTTCTGGAAGATTCTTTTATTCTAAATTACCTGAGCCATATAGAGTTTGGTGGAAAGAAAATAAATTTTTGGATGATATGTATCTAGGTCTATGGGTTGCATGGCTACTTTGGCTTAGAGTTCCAAGCACAATACCTCAAGCCATTGGTGCAGTGGGTAGATCAGGATTAATTGGATTACTTATTTGTATACTATTTTTCATAGGATATATGATCATGGCTGGTCTAGTAGTTGTAATTTTCAAAACTACTTTAGCAATAATTGGGGACTTGACACGGATTTTGGGTTCATTAACCGTTGGTTTGAGGCCGCGAGCATGGGGGTTAACATGTGTAATTCTAGGAATGTGGGTATTACTAAGTATAGTAGTTGGACCCTTAATGATTAACTAACTATGTCAATTTAAGAAGATATTGCACCGAGAGCATCATAAGAGGGACGTCTCTCGAAGGATTACCCTTGGGGGTATAGTATAACTTGGTAGTACAGCGGGCTCCAGTTGCACGGGAATGACGACGAATAAGTGATCTGATGGTATTGATGACCAACTGGAG
>NYXJ01000081.1 GCA_002685315.1 Methanobacteriota archaeon | reverse complement strand
CTCTGCCCAACTGGCAACACCGAGTTGACAAAACCCCCAGCCGGAGGTGATAGGATGAAACTCGGTACCACAGATATGGGTCTCCGTCTGTCGAAGACCAGAGTGACGAATTGTGAATAATTGAAGAGATTATTCCTCTAAGGATGACCTCTGGCGCAATACAGGCGGTCTGGATTATGTAAGGTCCCCTGTTGACCGAAAGGGATGATTCTAGGGACTACCCCATAATCCAACATACGTCCTAGGGTGGGGTCAGGAACCAGAGTGCGAAAGTACTGTGAAAGGTTCCGTTACACCCTGGGGCACACCTTTTTTCCGCAGTTCTCAAGTCATATGTGCTTCTCAGGCTATTCAATGAGTAGTATCGGACTTGTCGGGGGGACTTTCGATTTTTTTCATATTGGCCATCAGAAATTGATAAATTCTTGTCTTAATAATTGCGATATTCTTGAAATCTGGATTTCATCCGATACAATTACTCAAAGAAAAGATCCTAGGATTTCTTCATGGAAAGAAAGGTGTGATTTAATTAAACAAAATCTATCTTTAGAACAATCTTCCAGAGTAACTTTTCATGAATTATTGGACGATTATGGTATTGCTTTATCTCATAAAAATGCATCTAAGATATTTTGTACTAGTGAAACACTTTCTACCTGTCAAATTATTAATCAAAAGCGCTTAGAAAGAGGTTTAAAACCATTATCAATATTTTCAGTTTCACATGAATTATCTGAAGATGGATTAATTATCTCTAGCTCAAGAATTAGAAATGGCGAGATAAATAGTGATGGCAAGGTTTGGATAAGCCATAAAGATATGAATTCGAATTTTTTTCTGACAAAGGAGGTAGAATCGATGTTAAAAGTTCCTTTTGGTAAATTATTTGAAGGTCCAGAAGATGACCACTCAATTGCCATTACCAATGTAATAAATTCCCTTGAAGATTTCCATTCGCCTATTATTGGCGTGGGAGATGTCACAGTCAGAGCATTACAAAATATTGATTCTAAAACATCTATTGGCATAATTGATAAGAAAACTAAGAGAGCCAAATGGGATGGTTATGGAGAAATCAATCAATCTCTATATGATAATATTATCCAATGTAGCAATCCACCAGGTATGTTAACAAAGTCTTTGTTTGATTCTTGTAAAGAAGCAATGAATAATTGGCTAGAGAGAAGACAGACCACGCTTATTCTTGTTGATGGTGAAGAAGATTTAGCACCGTTATTTTTGCATATTTTAGCACCGATAAAATCAGCTATAATATACGGTCAACCAAATAAGGGAGTCGTATTAAGAATTACAGAATTAGATTCAAAAATAAGATGTCAAAAAATATTATCACTTTGTGACAAGAGAAATAATTAATTCTCTACTTTTGAATTTATATTTAAGCCAATACCAAATGCCACCATTGCAATCATTACTGAGTAAACACCGGGGTCTACCCATGTGTCATTCTGGATACTCCAAACTATGTAGAATGCAATACCAATTACTGTGAGCCAACTTGAAACAATCTCTTTCCCATTATTTCCTTTGATTAGGTTGTTCGCAAAATCACTATTTTGTATATTTGAAATCCAATTAAAGACATCCTGATTCCTCATTCCAGTAGCAATCATTATGATGCCCAAAATCGCAAAAATCGCATCATCTACGATAAATCCATCGTCATAAGGGACAAAAGCCTCTCCTCCAATTCCAATAAATCCAATCCATGCAACCTTATTTCCTGCTTGACCTGCACCACCTCCAAAAATATTGACTAGAGATAACAAAATAATCCATACACCTAGCATTAATGCAGCAGTTGAAATCATATTACTTGGCTTTGTCAGGGCCTCTTTCCAGTCTGTCTGTACCATGTTTATCACAACCGACGACTTACCCTTTTGGTTTAACGCTTTCATTTATCGACTGAACTTATAGTCTTCCTTGTAACATGTACTTTCCTTGAGATGCTTCTTCGATAAGAGGCTCATTTTTACTCAAGGTCTTAATTGAATCAATGCCTTTTGGTATTGCGGAATTTACTTGTTTACTCCTTCCGCCTCTCCCCTTACTTACATTTCTAGCCATAATTAATCCCAGTGTATCTAATTCGTTTAACAATGTAGAAATTCTTCTCGGAGTCAGTCCTTCAATGTTAATTTTCATACAGGCTTCTGAATAGGTTCTGAAAATCTCTCCTGTTGAAATATTTCTTAAGCCATTTTCTTCATTAATTATTATGCAGAATAATACTAATTTCTGATGTAAAGGTAGGGTTCGTAAGACTGGAGTGACTTGGTCGTGTTCAAGTTGTGACTGAGCTAAACGTACATGCTTTGGATCAACTTTACCTTGGGATCTTTGTTCCGCTTTCTGCACTGATATTCTCAATAAGTCTAATGCTCTCCTCGCATCACCATGTTCTTGTGCGGCTAAAGCAGAACATAGAGGGATTACTCCTACTTCCAGTGAATTATTTTTCAATCCCATCTTTACTCTTTCTTGTAGGATATCTTGTATTTCTTCNGCACCATAAGGGTGGAAAACAACATCTTCTTGACTCAATCTNGAACTCACCCTAGGGTCAAGTTCTTGTGTGAAGTTGAGGTCATTACTGATCCCAATAATNCAGCACCTAGCATGTTTCAATAATGTATTCATATTTGTTAAACTGTANAGTAGATCTGAACCGGCTTTTGCTACCAAGTTATCAATNTCATCCAAAACTAAAATATGTACNCCTCCTGCTCTATCCATCCTTTCAATTAAGGTTTCAAGAACTCTATCGGTTGGCCAACCAGTAAATGGAATAGGGTAGTCTCCTCTCTGTTTTAATTGACTAGCTAGTGTTTGCACCACTCTATATTTTGTATCAACATTTCTACAATTTATCTCATATGTTTGAACTGGATGGCCCATTTCTTTTCCTTTCTCAAGTAATTGACCGAGTACGAACCTTGTAACTACAGTTTTTCCAGAACCGGGTACTCCATAAAGTAGCATATTTGATGGAATATGACCATTTAAGGCATCAACTAAATTCCGTACAAGAGCATCGACTTCTTGTTCTCTGTGTGGTAGATTGCTTGGTTCAAAAGCATGTTCAAACGCTTTTCGGTCTATAAATAATGAATCTTGTCCGAGTATTTTTTCAAAAATATTCCCGTCCATTTATACTCACCATTGTTCTGCACATTCTCCAATGTACTATTGACACACTCTGAGAGGTCGCTTGACAATGGGGATTCCTGACGAGACGCTTAGAGGTAATAAGTGATTCCAAACTAAAGTGATGTGAGGGTTAGATTTCATCTACAAAGTCATTATTAAACGAATCAACTGTTGGTTTTCAATTTGTTTAGAAATTAACATTTAATCAACTATTATTAATTATTTTAATTTCACCATTCTGATCAATTTCGATTGCATCCCCATCTTCTAACTGATAAACTTCTTTTGGTAATTCTGGGACTCTAAATCCTTCTGGAATATTTTTTGAACTAGCATAATTATGTGTAACTAAAATTAAGCTTTTAGGAAATTTATTTGAGAAATCAATTACATCACTCGGTGTATAATGATAAGGAAATTTTCCTATATCTGGCATTCCCATTTCGAGTATCACAACATCTGCTGATCCTGCTCTAATTTCAATCTCTTCACAAGGGCCAGAATCTCCACAATGTAATAACTTGAATCCAGTGTTATGAGTTAATTCATAGCCATGAGGATCTGTCTCGGGAGTATGACAAACTGGAAATCTTTCAAAACTCCAATTAGTTTCAGGTAATTCGAACTTTTCTTCTTCGTACCAATCGGCCATATCTGCAATATTTTCTAAGCTACCAGGGAATCCTACATTNCATAATTTTGCAAGTTTTTCTTTACCCCCGGGTCTGAGATATATCTTCAAATCACTCTTTCCATTCGGGTCGGTAATATATTTTCTTTCCAGCATAAAGAACGGGAATCCGAATGTATGATCTGCATGCCAATGTGTGAACAATAGATGTTCTATTTGTGATGTATTCAGACCTTTTCTTCGAAGTTGGGTGAGCAATGTCGGGGGCGTATCAATCAAAATTTTCCCATCGATTAGTGTCAATGCATGGAGCCTTCCAGGTGGAGCAAAGGCATTGCCTGTACCCAAGAAGTCGATGCGAATCATGGCTCTCGACTACGTACCTAAGACTTGACTTAATCGCTTAGANGATGANNCAAGNNCAACTCTTCTNCAGCATCTATTCATAAACATGTTTCAACTCGGGNGGTTCAANAAGTTTGAGGTTTTATCATGTCTGACNCCCGTTCAATTCTAATTTTATATGGCTCGCAATCTGGTAATTCAGAAGANATTGCTATNNAANCAGGNAAAGCAGCNATTGAACACAACTTACAGCCAGCAGTTAGAGCAATGGATGAGATTACAATNGATGAAATGNTTGGTCANACNCGAGTNCTAATTTGTTGTAGTACATGGGGTGATGGAGAACAGCCAGATAATGCCGANGANCTCTGGGAGGCTGCAAATAGTGTTTCAATAAAATCTTTACAAGGTTTACATTTTTCTGTACTAGCCTTGGGNGATTCATCGTATGATTTATTTTGTGAATCAGGAAAAGAATGGGATAATTGGCTAGAATCTAAAGGCGCTACAAGAATTCATGATAGAGTCGACTGCGATGTTGATTATGAAGAATCAGCTCAACAATGGTCCGATGCCGTACTCAAGAAAATGTCTCAAATTGAAGATATAGAAACTTCTTCACAATTAGAAGTAGTTGATGAAATTAATGATGAGAATATTCCAGAGCCCGAAGAAATAAGTAAATCTGTGATTGACGAAAAACCAATTAAGTCACAATGGAATGCTAAGAATCCATATACTTCTTATTTGTCTGAAAACTATATTCTTAATGGAGAAGGTTCAGGAAAAGAAACACGGCATATTGTGTTCGATTTAGGAGATTCTGGTCTTGGATATAAGGCAGGAGATGCATTGGGAGTAATACCAATTTGTCCTCCTGAAATAGTTTCAGATCTTCTTGCACTTGGAGATTTCACAGGTGATGAAGAAGTTGAGACAAATCTTGGAGTTTGTAGTTTAAGCGAAGCCCTCTCCACGAGATACGAAGTTCATCGTGTTTCAAAAAAATGGATTGAGAATCTAGGCTCGAAAATAATAAGCGATAAAGGTTCAATTGAGATTAGAATTGTTGGTCGAGATAGAGTATCAACATCTGACGGTAGTTCAGTAATTAGTTGGGAAGGCTCAGGAGAAACCAATGACGTTCCTTCAGGTTATTCTCAGATAATGTCTCCAAATGATCCTTCAGAAGAACTTTGGAATGAATTAACTTCTGACTCCAAAGCTATGGAAGATTATATTTGGACTAGAGATTATATTGATACCCTCAGAGACTTTAGTAATATTTCATTTACTGCGCAAGAATTTATTGATGGAATGGATAGGCTAAAGCCACGACTATATTCAATAGCAAGCAGTCCTGATCATGAGCCTGGTACAGTACATTTAACTGTTGGAATTGTAAGATATAGTTATCATGAAAGAAATAAGGCAGGACTAACAACTGGATATTTGTCAGACAGATGTGAAGTTGGTGAAACTCCAATAGGTGTTTTTATGTCTCCTACAAGATCATTTATTCTTCCAGATAACGGAGATGTAGATTGTATAATGGTGGGCCCAGGAACAGGAATAGCGCCATTTAGAGCCTTTTTACAGCAACGAGATATCAATGGAGATAGTGGAAGAAATTGGCTATTCTTTGGTGATTGGACAGAATCAGGAGAAAATTACTACAAAGAGGAAATGGACGATTGGAAAGAACGTGGAGTATTAGATAAGCACGATCTTGCCTGGTCTCGTGATGGATCTGAGAAAGTTTATGTTCAACATTTAATGAAAAAGAATGGTTCCGAAATCTGGAAATGGATTGATGGTGGAGGATATTTCTACGTATGTGGAGATAAATCACGTATGGCTAAAGATGTTCATCAAACATTGATTGATATTTGTTCCGAGCATGGTGAAATGAGCCCTGAAGATGCAAAATCATTTGTTGAAGATGGGATGATGAAAAAAGAAAAACGATATTTGAGAGATGTATATTAATCCGTAAAATTAATGTTCTTTTTCCGATGCAATCATAGTGTGTCTTTGTTTGCCATAATATAATGTTTAGGAGGGTCCTCATTGCGAATCGTGGTGAAATAGCCCTGAGAATTATCCGCTCATTACATTCGTTAGGTATTGAAGCAGTTATGATTTATGGTCGTGAAGACCGTATTTCTACACCTGTAAGATTAGCAGATGAGTCGGTTTTCATTCCTCGTGATGATCCTCTAGCATCATATTTAGATATCGAAGCAATAGTTACTGCTGCCAAGGATGTTGGAGCGGACGCAGTACATCCTGGATATGGTTTCCTCGCAGAAAATCCAACTTTCGCAAGAAGATTATCGGAAGAAGGGATTATTTTTATCGGTCCAAGTTCAGATGTACTAAAATTATTAGGTGATAAGATTACTGCTAGAGAAGCCATGGTTAAGGCAGGTCTGCCTGTAGCGAAAGGTTCACCCGGTCCTATTTCTAGTCCTGAAGAAGCATCCTTGATTGCCACAGATATTGGTTTCCCAGTAATAATCAAGGCAGCCGCAGGAGGTGGAGGAATAGGAATGCAAGTAGTGGAGTCAGCAGATGAATTTGAATCTGCAATGAAACTGTGTCAGGGTCGAGCGTTGTCTGCTTTTGGAGATGATAGGGTATTTCTGGAAAAGTTTATTCAAGGAGCCCAGCATATTGAATTTCAAGTACTTGGTGATGGTAAAGATGCCATACATTTTGGTGAGAGGTTTTGTTCAATACAGAGAAGGCATCAAAAAATACTCGAAGAAGGCCCTTGGTTATCCGAAGAAAAAAGGAATGAAATTGGAGATAAGGTTGTTGCCGGAGCCAAAGCAGTGGGTTATTGTGGCCTAGCAACTTTTGAGTTCCTGAGAGACTCTAAAGGTGATTTCTATTTCTTAGAAGTTAATCCTAGAGTCCAAGTAGAGCATACAGTAACTGAAATGATAACAGGGGTTGATTTAGTATCGATGGGAATAAGAGTTGCATCTGGTGAGCCAATAAAATTACTTCAAGATGATATTTTAATTAGAGGGCATGCCATTCAAGTACGTTTGAATGCAGAGAATCCTATTACTTTGTCTCCTTCTCCTGGAAAATTNTGGGAGTGTCACTGGCCCGGAGGCCCAGGTGTAAGAATTGATACTCATGCCCATACAGGGTATGATATGCCCGCCTCATTTGATAGTCTTCTTGCAAAATTGATTGTTTGGGGGCCAACAAGAGAGGAGTCCATATCGAAGTTAAATGCTGCTTTACGTGAAACAAAGTTATTGGGCGTTGATACTTTGATACCCTTACATCAAGCTATTCTATCTGAAACTGATTTCCGTAAAAGAAATATTACTATTCACTATCTTGAAAATCACCCAGACCTACTTTCGGGGGGCTAGATTTTGGATATAGTGATTGTCGGTAGTATAGGTTACGATGATATTTCTACTCCTGAAGCCGAAGGTTCAGATCTCCTAGGTGGCGCAGCGACTTATGCCGGTTTTTCTGCTGCTTTCCACAGGTCTGATGACATTTCCAACAATCCAAATATAGGAATAGTCAGCGCAGTCGGTAATGATTTCTCCCCCTCAGATCAACTAAGATTAGAATCAGTTGGTCTAAATTTAGCTGGTGTTGAAATGAGAGATGGAAATACATTCCGTTGGTCGGGTAGATATTTAGGTTCAATGGAAGATGCTGAAACAATTTCTACCGAGGTTAATGTTTTAGAAAATTTCGACCCTGAAGTTCCGAACTCTTGGACAACACCAGAGATTTTGTTCTGTGCTAATACACATCCTGCAACCCAAGTGTCGGTTCTTGACCAATGCCCTAGTGCAGTAATTACTGCTTTAGACAGTTTCATGTTATGGATTAATACTGAAAAGGTCAAATTGTCTGAAGCACTTCGTAAAGTCGATATAGCTATACTAAACGAAGAAGAAGTTTGTGCAATTGCTGATGACGAAGTGCTACCTCGAGCTATTAGTTCAATCCAGTCAGGAGCAGCATTATTTGGTGGAGAGCATGCAGGTCCTGGACCTAGATGTATAATTGTAAAAAGAGGAAGTGGGGGTGTAATTGGTAAATTTCCTTTCGGACTAATTTCTTTACCAGCATATCCGATAAGCAATGTAGTTGATCCAACTGGATGTGGTGATTCATTTGCAGGAGCATTTTTGGCAAATATCTCTGGAAGAGATGGTGCACTAAATGACATAGAAGTCATTCGAAATGCACTAGTTCATGCTACAGTTACCGCATCATTTACTTTAGGTGGATTAGGTTGTTCTAATATTTCGAAGTTAGAACGTGGACAATATCATGCACGAGTAGATAGATATAGAAGAATAGTAGGATTAACCTAATTCAGCCTTTTAATACCCTTAAGGTGACCTTTTTCATTACTGTTTGAAGTTCTACGCATTTGATTAAATCTTAGAAGTGGCTGTTCACTTCTTAATTCAGTCGGACTATGTTCTTCTCCTCTCGAAACTCTATTTACTACTCTATCTAATGCATCCTTTGCTGTTGAAGGTTCAGTAGAATTTATTCTCGTAATTCTATTATTAATATCTGCTTGGTGTTCTTGGTCACTTCTAATTCTAAGATGTTGCTTAGACTGAAATCTAGCTCCTGAACTTACTTCAATTCCATCGGGATCTCCATATTCAGTCGAATAATCTACATCCTTTCTTTCATAACTGCGATATCTTGGGACTAGTAACCTTTCAATCAATCCGACCCTTTTTCTCTTAACTGGCAGTTTCCTTACAGATAGTCTTCCTTCCTCATAAGAACTAGCCATTCTAGATAATCCTGGAAATTCCCCTAAATCCGTGGGTGCAGGTAAGGATGCAATAATCTCTGCTTTTCTATGTAATGATTGTTGAGACTTTGCCCTCTTTACTAAACCCGGTTTACATTCAATTCTAACAGCTTCATCAGTAGGTTCTGGTAAGGATATTGTATTTGAAAAACTACTTGCAGGGCTACGATTCATTCCATTAGCAACTCTGATCATCTCAGCACTTGACATACTTCTTCTTGCATTCATTTCCTCCATAGGATATTCTGAACCAAATATTGATTCTACAGGTTCACTATTTCGCTGATGGTTATTAGTATATTGTTCAGGTATGGTATTTTTCTCTGGGGAGGAATAGTTTACCGGTTCATTTGATGATGATTTAGCAGGTTCTGAATCAAATAGCCCCCCGTCTCCAAAATTAAATCCGAAGATGTCTGTCTCCATTGTTTCTGTAACATCTTCCAGAGAAGATTCTAAGCGACTAATTGGTTTCTTCTCATTATACCAATGTGGTTCATTCCTGCCCCAAGTTTGCTCATAAGCAGAAGATGCATCCTCTAATTCATTATGCTTCATCTGAGGTATTGATGTACTAAATTGGCTCTCAATAATTGTTTCTTGATTATCAAACAACTGCATGCCAACTCTTTCAAAATTATTTTGCAACACATTTTCGCCTATATTAACAAAACTTTCAACTGCTTGTATTTCCTCTCTAACTTCAGGTACTAACTCATTAATTACAGGAGCGTTCAAAAGTGCTTTAGGAATTAAGTTCTCTTTATTTTGGTAACTAAACTCCCTTTCCATACTATTTTTTGCATCTCTAACAGATTGACCATTACTAACTTTTTCAATCATCATGTGAACTTTTAACAATACTTCTTGATCATTTAATCTTGATTGGATGATGTGTCTATCTCCAATATTGGTTTCTATCACTAGTGCTGGAGTTTTGAATAAAAAGTGAGATAGAACAGAAAGTCCACCTAATAGAGAAACAGCATATCCCAAAGGCGGAATTAGTATTGTAGCGCCTAGATAGCAAGCCGCCGAACCCCAGACTATTACACCGCTAGGAATTGTTGGAATATCGATGCTCCTTGTTCTTGAGATAGATGCTAAATCTAATTTTATTCCTTTTCTTACATCGTTAGAAAGTATTAGCTGACGCTGGGTTATTTCAATCCTGAACTTACCCCTTACCCCAACCAAAGAGAGGTTGCCGAACGTTGCCGACTCTCCCTCATCCGGTCGGGCATTACGCCCGAACGTGTGCATCCAGCCCGCGAGTTACTCATTAACGATATAATAACTCGGTTTGTTGA
>NYXJ01000080.1 GCA_002685315.1 Methanobacteriota archaeon | reverse complement strand
GAGGGAGCAGGAGGGTCACTGACAGTGTACGACACTGAGGAAAGTCCCCTCTCCAAGATGCAAGCGGTCCGATTAACGTCGGAGATCTGGGAAGGTCGGCTCTGTAATAGAAACGAACTATATCAGACGTGTACAGTGAATCCGAAAGGAAGAGATTGTCTGAATGTAGATGGAACGAGCAACCACGCTGGAGCAAGTCCAAGCAGTCCTGTATGGCATCAACAGGGACAGGTAGGATGCTAAGTTGAATGTGACCAGCCGAAAGGTGAACAGAAAGGGGCTTACTCCCTGCACCCTCACAAAAAATAATCAGAATATTAGATTGATTTTTCAATACAGTAATTTATCTGTATTAATGCCCAGGGACTAATAGGTTGGGCAGATAGTATGAATTTTGATTCTAATGATTTTCGCTCTTTCGTATCCTCACGTCGCTCAACACGGGATTTTCTTTCGACACCAATTCCTGACGAAATTATTGAGGAAATTATTGCTGACGGACTAACATCCCCAAGTTGGAGTAATACTAGACCAATTCTTGTGGCAGTAGCTAAGGGAGATGTTCGTGATAGACTATCAAAAGAGTTCCTTACAAGATGGGAAGCGATTAAAGGGGCAAGAGGTAGTATCTTTGGAAAGATAAAGGCCGTATTGAAAAGAAAAGGGCTACCTACAAGTAATTGGATAATCACAAGACCATATCACAAAGATTTGATTCAAAGGTCTAAGAATCAAGGAAGGGACTTTTTATCTTACAACGATATCGATAGAGACGATAAAAAGACTCGGGATAAAGCCTGGGCTAGGAACTATGATTTTTTTGGAGCGCCTGTGGAATTATTTGTATTTACGCACAAATCATTAGGGAAATATTCGGCCTCCGATGCAGGACTCTTTATGCAGAATCTAATTCTTTCAGCCCACTCTAAAGGATTAGGGACATGTCCACAGGGTGCTGTTGCGGTGTGGGAAGATGCTGTTCGTAAAGAATTTGATATTAGTAAAAATTACTCATTACTTTGTGGAATTTGTTTAGGATATCCAAGTGAAAATAGAATAAATTCTTTCAATGCTAACCGTCCAAAACCATCAGAAATTATTGTGCCTGAAAAATTAAGATAATCAATTAAATTAATATTCGAAAACAGGTGTCTCCTTGGAGTAATGGCTCATAAAATCCCAAAGAATTTGAGAAGACGGAATTCCAGTAGGATTACCACCACCTCTTCCGGGCTGCTCGGTAACAGGATCATCATGAAGATAGGGATTATGTGCTGCAAAAAATAGAGTCATTAGTCTCACCTCCGCATCATTCTCGCATTGTGTGTAACCACGAATATCATAATCGTCCTCCATAGAAATAATTTCCGGACTACTTCCTTGACATCCATTTAAACTCGCCCATTCTTCTAGATTCTGCATGGCACCTTGTTCTACTCCAGTACTAGGAATTCCCAACACAACACCTGCAACAGCAGTACTAGCATAATGAACAACCTCATCTACAAGGCCATGTACTTCCATGAAAGGGATTGGAGAGTAGTCATTTGGTATACTTGCAAATTGATACATCGACATGCAACCAGCTGCTGCGAAGATATCGCTTGACTGAACCGCCAGTCTATGAGCCATACCACATCCGTTAGACCATCCTGTCACATATATCTTAGAAGAATCGATAGTGTAATTATTTTGTATTTTTTCGATCATTTTCAGTATAAATTCGACATCCTCTTGATCAGCTCCGGGTAAAACACCATCTGCTTGATTCCACAAGTTTTCATGGCCCTGAGGATAGGCTACAATGAATCCCTGCTCCATTGAAATATTTGCAAAATCAGAGGTCCAACGTTGCTGGTACATATCGTCACCACCTCCATGTATATCTATAAGAAGGGGGACAAGATTTGACTCATTCATAATCAAGGGGGTAAGAAGGAGCCAGCACCTTTCAAGACCATCATGCTCCAAGCAGTGTTCTGAAAAAGATGAAAAATCTTCAAACGGATCTTCATCCATACCTTGTTCAGAAATGTCTCCATTTTCATTCGATATACATCCACTCATTGTTGATGAAAGTATTACGAAGAGAAGTAGAAATCTATGGGGCATCAATTTTCAACTCCCTTCGGAAAATTTCGAAAATTGACTCATGAAATCCCAAACAATCTGAACTGTATCTACTCCTGTAGGATTATCGCTATCAAAGTTCGTGTAAGGTGCATGATGGGCAAAGTTCAGTGTAACCAACTGAACCTCTGTACCTTCCTCGCAATCGTCATACCCCATTATCGAATAGTCGAAGTATTCCTCGAAAATTTCAGGAATATTACCTGCTCCAGAACACTCATTCATTTCTCCCCAGTCCATGATATTCTGAATAGCACCTTCTTCCCCATCGAGAGATTGATCAAAGTAGATGGAGGATGGGTATGAAGCGCCGTATGGGATAACTGGATCAAGAATACCATGCACCTCAATTAGAGAAACAGGACTGTATGAAGGATCTGGACTCCCTAGAAGGTATAACGCCATACAACCAGCCGCTGCAAATGTATCGCTGGCCTCATTGGCAACCTTGTGAGTCATGGCACACCCGTTGGAATGTCCAGTAGCGTAGACTCTTGACTCATCGACAGAGAAGTTTGTAGTTACCGAATTTACAACTTCTATAATGAATCCAACATCATTGATTTCTTCGTCTTTCGCATCCCCACAACACCAGCCAGCATTCCAAGAATTCTCGTATCCTTGTGGATATACTACAATTACGTCGTTCTCTTCGGCGATCACATCAAAATGAGAATAATTGTAAAGACCACTATTCGTACCACCAAAACCATGCATATTTACGATTAATGGATGATTTACACTAGAGTCATATTCCGTCGGAATATGTGTGAACCAACACCTCTCTAAATCATCAAAAATCATACATCCATCAATTAAAGCAGGGTACTCAATCTCGCCCGAATCTGTTTCTGACTCTTGATTATTTTCTGGATTCTCGTTAGTGGTACATCCGCTCATTGAGGAAGAAATTAGTAAAAGGGGAATTAAAAATCTAAGTAGAATTATCTCCACCCTCTGTTGCTTTAGAATACTGACTCATGAAATCCCAAGCAATCTGTGTTGTGGGTATTAATCCGCCATTACCTGGAACATATCGTGGGAAATCGCTGGGGCTGCCAAAATCCTTCTCATATGGGTTATGCGTCCCTGCATAAAGACTGACTAATTGCACTTCAGTGCCATTTTCGCAGTCTGTGAATCCTTGAATCGAATACAGTGCATTTGCATCGTTTAGATCAGGTATGCTTCCTGCACAATCGTTGTATTTTGCAACTTCATACATATTTTCCGTAGCTCCTGTTTGGTAAGCTGAGTTGTCAAACCAAGCAACTGGATTGAATATTATTGGCCTAGACCCCCACGCATACCATACATTGTCGTCAAGAACGCCATGAATTTCCATCATTGGAATCGGATTATATTCTTCAGGGATATCTGCCAACAAGTACATTGCCATACAAGCCATTGCTGCGATCTTCTCACTAGAATGGAATGACAGATAGTAAGACATGGCACATCCATTAGACCAACCAGTGACATATACTCTATCAGGATCTACAGGATGGATTTCAATTGCAATATCTATCAGTCGATTTAGGAATCCTAAATCATCGATATCATTTGCAACAGCATCAGCACAACACCAACCAGCGTTCCATGATTCTTCACTACCACCTGTTGCCGGATCACCTCCCAACGCAAGTCCTTCGGGATTCAACAATATGGCGCCATATTCTTCAGCAATCTCATCAAACCCTGAGATACTTCTTTGTTCAAAGGCGGATAAGCTCCATCCATGTAAATCGATAATTAGAGGTACTAATTCACTTCCATTTACTTTTTCGGGAACATAAGTAATCCAACAACGTTCATATTCATCATGTTCAAAGCAGCGATAATCATCTTTCTCGAAATATGGTAAAACTAATTCTGGAACCTCATTAATTTCATCATCATTAGACTTTTCATTAGAAGAAATGCATCCACTTAGAGTCATTGAGGCTATAATTAGAGACAATATCAGTCCACTAACTCTTCTCCCCATAGATTATGCAAAGGCTTACAGTAGAAAAATATACTTATAATTTAAAGATCTAATAAATCTGATTACCCATTGGATTCAATTACTGCATCCATTACTGAACTTTTCTCTAATGAACCACTTTCTTCAAAATCTAACCAAGGTCCTTTACCTAATATCCGAGATGTGAACTCTTTTTGAAGAACAATAATAGAAGGTAGAAGTATTGAACTTGTCAATAAAGCCAATACCAATAACACCATCATTAAAACAAAGAAATTTTGCAACCCAGGAATTGAAACAAATAATCCTGCAGATAATCCTGCACACGTAGTGGCAGTAGTTTCGAATATTGTCTGCCCCGTTTTTGAAACTGACTTAACAATTCCTGCTGGAGTTTCGCCTTCGTCCTTGATGCGATCTACAATATGGATAGAATCATCAACACCTATACCGAAAACGATAGTTCCTATCATAGCGGTAAAAACGTTAACCCCGACTCCGCCGAATCTCATAAGTAAGGGTTGCCAAAGAACCACTGCACCAACAGCAGCCATAGTAAATATTGCCAATCTAGGTGACCTGAACAAAAATGCCATGGCAATCAAAAGAATAAACATTGTCCAAATTGTAGTTAGACTCTGTGCCTTATGTACTCCGTCGTTAATGTCTATAGATACTGGTAATCCCCCAGTTAATAGTGAATTATATGTGTCGTCAATATTTATTGCAGTACATCTAAGAGCCCCGGAACATTCTTCTTCACCCTCTAAAATATCATCTATAGCGTTTCGATAAATAGTTGCATTATAGAGATTAATGTACGGCTGATTGGCATAAACTAAGGTTTTAGTTTCTCCAAAGCCAGTATCTTCATTCATTAGCATGGACCTGATTTCAGGAGACAATGTGTCAAAAGCAATATTTACCATATCTTCCTTACTAGAAACAGTGTAAGCCCAGCATTGAGGGCTAAATGGATCTGTTGATTTGTCCCAACACTCGTCATGTAAAATTTCCCAAAGACTTTGATCATAAATCTCTAAGCCAGAAATATTGACATCTACATGTATGGCCTTTAGAACATTCACAAGACTAATTGTATCTGTTTCAGGGACATTATCTACTAGAATTTGTAAGCTTTCTATTGAATCCAAAATTGGTAAATCTCTGATTGGAGCCGTTCCATTGACCGAACCTCTTTCTTCTGCATTAATAATGAACATATTTGTTTGCCCACCTTCAAAAACCGTGCTGTATTCTACTAAAGCTTCGTATGAAGCCATATTTGGAGGGACTTCATCGCGACCAGCAGCGATTTGTTGACCCATTGTTTCGGAAAACATTGCTACTCCTAGAACAGTAACAACTAATGCTGCAAGTATTACTACAATGGTTCCTTTAACAGGGACCTCACCGATTCTATCCCACATCTTGTCAAATAATTGGGTTTTACCTTTACGATATCTAAGTAGCTCTACTAATGCTGGAACCATTAGCATCGAAAGTAAAAATGTGACAAAAATACCTATTAAAAGCGTAATTCCGACAGTTCTCATAGGTTGAATTGGTACCAAGAAAGTCCAAGTTAAAACACTGAAACCAATAATTGTAGTCATTGCAGATAGCATAATTGCGTTACCAGTGGTTAAAGCAGCTCTGACAGTTGCAGTCAAACTGATTACGGGATCCCAAGGATTAATGGTCTCAGAATTTAATCCATCCCGATTTGCTTCCCAGGCTTTTTCTAATTTTTCTTCAATTAGTTCGACTCTATTCTCCTCAATTCTGTTTGTTAAATGTAATGAATAATCAACTCCAAGGCCTACAAGTATAGGCGCTGCAGAAATAATCATCGGTGTTAACATAATGTCAAAAATCACTGTAATTCCAAATGTAATCGCTAAACTCATAGCAATAGGAAGTCCTCCCACGATTATCACTTTTGGATTTCTGTGAAGTATTAGCATTGCAAGACAAACAAGAACTGCACTTATTGGAAGCATTACATTAACTAATTCCTTGTAAATCTTATCTGAAACCTCATGAATTACGGGAGTCAGACCAGTAATAGTTACTGCCTTTCTTGCAGGGATGACGTCAATATAGGCTTCATCCATAGTGGATGTAGGATTTACATAAGTCCTAAGACAGAGTTCGCAATTAACACCTGATTTCTCGTAAATTAAATCTTCAGCATAGGATATAAACGCCTTATGATCCTTCAAACCATTATCGCGGGGAATCTCAGTTTCTTCCATATCGAATAATAGCCCCATTACAATTACACCAGTGTCCCAAACACCGTCTCCATTTGTATCTCTAACAAAAGACTCTATCAGAGAACCTGCTTGATCAACTAATGTATCTACTCTTTCTTGATCATCAGGAATTGAATAACCCTCATTAGGATTGGAATTAGAAATTGCACAATTATCACTCGGGCCAGTAGGAAGGCCATATTTTTCAACTGCACAATTAAAACGATAACTGGAGGAGTTTGCTTCCTTAATTATTTGAGAGGGAGAAAGAATCCAAATCACTCCATCATTCCGGCCTCTATCATCCTTATACGTATCGAGACCATCTTGATAACCGCCAGCCAATCTATTGTTATCATCTCCTTCCAACCATGATAATTGACTGAGAATATTGACATCTGTAATATTTTCATCTCCTCTTTCATTACCTGTGGCGGCATTATTAGTTTGTATGTATAAAATGAAAATATCCGTAGCCCAAGGCGCTTCTCGGACATCTAATAGTAATTCAGTTGAATCTGCCCCATCAGGCAGATAAATTTCAACATCGCCATTGATCTGATCTTGGAAATTCATTGCTGGTTTAACTGTTAAAGCTGTGATTAGAATTAATATGGCTACAATCAAACCAGGACTTCTAAGAATCATCGAATAAGATATTTCAGCAGTTCTTATTGCAGTTCTACTAAACAAATCACTTGTATTATTTATCCCTCTTGCCCCGAATTCATATAAATCACCTAATGGGCTTTCCATAGCTAATTTCTTAATGTTAATTAGAGAATCTCTGAATGGAGCCAACCTTTCATAGAAACGCTCCCAAAATACTACCTCATCATCGTATTCAGGTGAGGGGCCTGATAACGAAACTGAGGTCTCTCGCACATCGTCCACATAGGCCTGCTATCACAGAGACCAAATGAAATAATCGCAAGTAAAATTACAAACATGGAGAATTAAGGTAAATTTAGATTTGACAGAAATAATAAATTCTAGATAGAATAATTAATTTGATTCAGAGCGACTATACGAATTACTGAAAGTAAATGAGTATGTCCGAGGATTGATTATAATGGCGAGACGCAGGAAACCCTTGGTACAAAAAGGAAGAGATGATGATGTCAGAATCATCGCAGGATTTGCTTTAGGGTCAATTTTAACTGTTTTAATGCTATTAATAGTCATTATAGCACCACCTGCAACAATAGGTCCTAGTGAGGGTGAACTAGCTCCTGATTTCAGTGCTGATGCTTACAATGGTTTAAATTGGGAGAATTTCAAACTTTCCGATACATTCGACTATGAATGGGAAGAAGGAGAAGAAGGGGAATGGATTCTAGTACAATTTATTGATACAGATTGCCCATATTGCTGGAGCGAAGGTGAAACTATGAGTGAATTGTACTCACAATGGTCAGGAAATGTAGAATTTATCACTATTACTGTAGAATTGTCCATCACTAATCATGATAGCGATAGGGCAGAGGTACAAGCATTCCGCGATAAAACAAGTTATGGGACTGAAGAAAGTGATGGTGATGGCTGCAATTCTGGTAGAAATAATTGTATTAATCGCCCTGGAACCGCGCACAACTGGAATTATGTAGAAGGAAGCAGTGGAATTATGAAAGATTGGGAAGTCACTGGTACTCCATTTCTCGTGATATTACAGCCAGATGGTTATGTGGCATGGAATCAATATGAAAATAATGGAGAGGATATCGAATCTGCTATGCAAAGGCTCTTAGGTGATTCTGAATGAATGAGACTTTGACTGATCCAGTATTGATAATTTTCATTTTGGGTCTAGCTATCAGTAGTTACTTAATGTTAATAAATAATGAAAAGAAAACATCTATGCTGCTAATTTCCTCACTGAGTTTTGCTATCGTAGGAATAACTTCATCCGCATATACTTACATTATTCATAATAAAATGGTAGTTCAGGGTAGCACTGCATTTTGTTCATCTGAAGGCATTGTACAATGTGGTTCAGTAATTGGAGATCCGCAATGGAATAACTTGTTCGGAATCCCGTGGGGGATTTTTGGAATTTTATCCTTTTCAATACTAATTTTCTTGAGCCTATGTTTGTATCTTGATAGGCATGCTAAATGGTCGGAGAATTATTTAAATTACGCTTGGTGGGCTGGAATTGCAGGATTACCATTTGTCGCATTATTAGTCATAATTGAATTGACTCAAGTTGAAGATGCTCCGCATATTTGTCCATTTTGTACAATAGCGCACATTTCTCTAATTGGTTATGTTGGTTCAATTTACTTCTTGAAAAATAGAAGGAATATTGGGAAATGGTCAGAAAACGAGGGATAAAAATGCATTTAGTTACTGGAGGAGCAGGCTTCATTGGATCACATTTAGTAGATTCTTTAGTAGCTATGGGAAACAGCGTAAGAATATTAGATAATTTCAGCAGTGGAAGAGAGGAGTTCTTGGAGCACCACAAAGAAAATGTAAAAGTAGAGATATTTAGGGCTGATTTATTAGATTTGGAATCAGTTAAGGAAGCAATGAAAGGAATTGAAACGGTACATCATTTAGCGGCTAACCCAGACATAAGATTGGGCACAGAAATTACCGATACTGATCTTAAACAAGGAACAATCGCAACTTACAATGTCTTAGAGGCAATGCGGCTTAATGATGTGAAAAGAATTTCTTTCTCATCGTCAAGTGCTATTTATGGAGAGGCAAACATTATGCCTACTCCTGAAACTTATGGTCCCATATTGCCAATCTCATTATATGGTGCATCAAAACTGGCGTCTGAAGCATTGATTAGTTCATGGTGTGGGACTTTCGGAGGAGAGGCTTGGATACACCGATTCGCTAATATTGTTGGGCCTAGGGGAACTCATGGAGTGATTTTTGATTTTATTCACAAACTGAAAAATAATCCAAATAGATTAGAAGTTTTGGGCAATGGTTTACAAGAAAAATCATATATGTCTGCTGAAGATTGCGTTAGAGCAATGATACACCTAATCGATAATTCAAAAGAAGACGTAAGTCTTTACAACTTAGGTACAGGAGATACTTGTTCAGTAAGAAGAATTGCCGAAATTGTAGTTGAAGAGAGCGGCCTGAAAAATGTTTCAATAGAATATACAGGAGGAGATAGGGGTTGGGCAGGTGATGTTCCAAAGACTTCGTTAAATGTTGAACGATTATTCGAAACAAATTTTGAGCCCACAATGCAATCAGAAGGTGCTATTAGATATACTGTAAAAGAATTAATTAAAGAAATCGGTCTTTGAATAGAATGACGGTTGAAATTATACATATTGCAATTAATGGTAACACAACATTAATNCCATTCGAATTCTGACTATTATCNAAATTTANAGATACTGCACCTANAGTNGATCTTTGNCCATCAACTATTTTTTCATGTGCTACAACTATAGAAATATCTTCAATGTCCTCATNCCCTAGTGGNAAATCTAAATTAATCTGAAAACTNTTNACATTTCTAGTCATTGANATATTAGTAAATCGTGAGTTAAAGTTTGTTTCAGAAGTNATGTCATCTGTNGAAAAATTNGTNTTAATTTCCATATTCAAATATCCTATGGCGACNTCCTCNTGAGTTGTAATACCATTANTTGCTTGNGATTTATCNATAATAATTTCAGCTAATAAGAAAATACTAACTTGAGAATTACTTGAATTATCGACATTAAATAAATTNANTNTCAAATCCATTGAATTACTNTCAAAATTTTCAGCCCCTGANATTGAGATAATAGTNTCTGATTCACGGACTCCTTCAGAATTGAGTAAAGCTCTATCTAAGTCTANAGNATCAACAGTTCCTTTGATTNCATTATTACTATCAAACCAAAAAGAGGGTGCTANNTCCATACTGTTGGAGTGAATAGATAANCTCTCAGAAGANATTGAACTNCCTAAAGGNTCAGATACAGGATCATGTAGAGCAATTCTAACTAAACGAGANCCNCGTTCATCTNCNAAATTAGATATCCANGGATCTATTTGTGCACANACATCACACCAAGTAGCAGTAAATTGTTCCATTAAGACAGAATTTCCACCCTCTGCATACCAATTATCTGATTCATCATCTGCAACTATGTTAGATGATATCATTACTAATAATAGTAAAACTGTGAAACCACAGAACCAAGTGTTTCCCCTCATATGTAACTTCCTAAACGCCTTCACTTCATAACCAAGAGGCTAGACGAGGCTCACTGATGAGTAAGCGCTGGTATCAAGAAAACCGTCGCGACCCTTGGAGAAGGCAAGCTAAATCCAAGGGATATAGAGCCCGTTCTGCATATAAATTAAAACAGATTCAAGAAAGGTTCGATATAATTCGGAAAGGAGATTATGTCCTAGATATTGGATGCCATCCAGGAGGATGGACACAAGTAGCGGTTGAAGAAGTAGGTGAAGATGGATATGTCATAGGTGTTGACTTACTGTCAACATCACCAGTTGAAGGAGCTACAATCATAATTGGAGATATTACAAATCCTAAAACTGTAGAACAGATAAATCAAGAATTAGAAGGATATTATCTCAACTGTGTCATTAGCGATATTTCTCCAAGATTGACTGGGCGTTACGATACAGATCAAGCCATTTCATTAGAATTATCCACTATGGTGTTAGATGCCGCAATGCCGATACTAAATCCAGGTGGCTCTTTTGTAACAAAAATATTCCAAGGAGTCGGTATTGAGGGATTAATTGAGGCAGCAAAAATGAGATTCTCAAGTGTACAAAGATTTGCTCCGACTGCCTCAAGAAGTTCGTCATCTGAAACTTACTTAGTATGTCGAAATAAATTACCTAAAGTTAGGAAGGAAGCCGAAGGAAGAACGGCATATGAACATCTGAAAGACCATTTGAAAAAACTAGATATTGTAGTCGATTATGAAGAAGAAAAAGATAATTCAGATACAATAATTGGGTACAGAAAATACACAGGACGGAAAAAGGCGAAATAGCATTTTTTAATGTTACAAGTAACTTGTGAAAACATTTACTTAAATAATTAATCGCGTCCGTTTGTTCAAGAGGAACTTGAGATGAATAGTAAGTTGTCTAAATTTAGCCCAAGAACGAACGCCATAATTGCTGGTACCACACTACTAGCAGTTATGTTTGCACAGAATGTGTCAGCAGGGGTTGTAGACCCTGAAGTAGCATACGAAGGAGATGCACTAGGAAGGGCAACTTTCTTCATGTTCTTTATTGGATACATTTCAATGGGTGCTGCCTTTATATTCTTCATGAGTGAAAGAAACAATGTTGCTCCTGAATACAGAACAACAATGACAATTTCTGCATTGATTGTTGGTATCGCTGCTTTCCACTACTATTACATGCGTGGAGTCTACATGGAATTTGATTCTGTAAGTACTGACTACAGATACATGGACTGGATTATTACTGTACCACTAATGGCTCTAAAATTCCCTTCACTAGTTGGAAAAGATGCTATTACAGATAACAAAGTACTAGGTCTAGGATTCACAGGAGTTTGTTTCGTAGGTGCTATTGTAATGATTGCATTTGGTTACTTAGGAGAAATTGGAGAAATTAATGCATGGGCAGGATTAATCCTTGGTGGAGTAGGTTGGGCTATGATTATGGTAGCAACTGGTCTTCCATTCGGTCTATACGATGGTAAGGGAGTAGACAACAGCAAAATCAAAGATGAATTACTATGGAGTGCTAACGCACTAAGAACATTCATTCTAGTTGGATGGGTTATCTACCCTATCGGCTACTTAGTCGGTACAGGCTTAGTCGATGCTGGTACAGATGGTCAAGAAATTATGGCTATATTATACAACATTGCTGATATGATTAACAAGATCGGTTTCGGTGTTGTAGCATGGATGGGTGCTAAGAAAGCATCTGCAATGATGTCTTAAATTAAGAGCAAATAACTAGACAGATAAACGTAAAGGAAGGGCTGGGGATTTAATCCTCAGCCTTTCCCTAAACTTAATTCAGCTCATTCAGAACTTCTATCATAAGGTACAATGTTCTGCCATTCAGAAGCGTCTGATCTCGAAACAATTGCTTCAACCCAATCAGTATCTGAGCAATTGAAAACTTCATGAGGCAAGCCCGGCTCAATGTAGAACATATCACCTGCACTATGAGTTACAGAATTACGGCATCCAGGACCGAACTCATGCCTAACACTACCCTTTAGAAGAAAAACCATTACATCGAAATCAACGTGAATATGGGCTTTAGCAATTCCTCCTGGTGGAATAAATGCTTTATTCATAGAAAGTTTTGTTGCCGGGGTATTTTTACCGGATAAACCAGCACCATATTGAATATTGTTCCAACCCCTTACTTTGTGAACTTCTCTTAGGCCGTGAATCCCACCAGCATCTTCGACATATTTGCTGAGGTCGCTTTGCTCGCCTTCCAAAATTAATTCATCTTCGCCCATTTTATCACTAAACACTGGGACAAGATTTTACTTACAAAATGTCCGTATAGATGGCAATTATGGCTATTGCGCTAGATATTCTATTCTATCTCTTCAATCAAGCCTAAAAAGGGGTGGTGGCTCGCCCGACTCATCCGAGGGACACAAATGGGAAGTAGAGCAGAAGTTTGCACATCATCAGGAGTGCCTCTAGTGGATAATAAAAGTACAGCGTTTCCGTGCCCAGAATGTGGTACCTCTATAGGTAGAAGTGCACAGTGCAGAACACAAGCAGTCCCTTACATATGCCCAACTTGTGGCTTCCAGGGTCCTTGAATTGAGGTGTTAATTATGGGTCATGTTGTTGTAAAATATAAGGTAACTATAAACAATCCAGAAGATGGTACTCCAGATTACCAGGCTATTGCAGATGTAATAGATTCTTTCGATGAAGTTCAAGCGGTAGACATTAAACCTCTTGCGTTTGGAATGATGTTTATTGAAGTCCAAGTAGTCCTAGGAGAAGGCGAAGGAATAGTAGATGAATTTGAAGAGAGAGTCAGAGCAATCAACCCCCTAGTTGGCCAGATAGAAGCTCTAGAAATGGGAAGACTTTGAATAATTCTAGCATTAATCAATAGTGATCCAATGGGGAACGCATTAATTCCCTCATCAGTACTGTTGCATAAGTCCCTGGTGGTAGAATAAATTTCATCCTCATGCTACAACCCTCTGAAGTCCATAAATCATTTTCTTTAGGGCCTTCTTCCCACCGTTTCGAAATTGAAGATTCATGAATTTCAGGAACTTCTTCAATTGAAAAATCTCTGAACAT
>NYXJ01000079.1 GCA_002685315.1 Methanobacteriota archaeon | reverse complement strand
GAAAGTGCCTCTATACAAATTGCAGTAGATGTTGCAAGAAGAATGAATGAGGAAACATTGGATATGCAAAAATCAATTGATTGTGGCCTCAGAGTAGGTTTGGCGGTACTAACAGAAGCGGTTCTAGTTGCACCCCTAGACGGAATAGGAGATGTCCGAATTCTGAATAATGCAGATGGGACAGAATTCCTTTCAATTGATTTTTGTGGACCTATTAGAGCAGCTGGTGGTACAGCTCAAGCCTTGGGCGTACTGATAGGAGATATGGTTAGAAGAGAACTTGGATTAAACAGATATATCCCAACTACACAAGAAGTTGAACGAGTTAAAGAGGAATTTGGACTTTACCGGGTCGGGTTACAGTACAAACCACCCCCAGAAGAAATTGAGACCATTATCCGAGCATGCCCTGTAATGGTTAACGGTGAAGAAACAGAAAAGATAGAATGTTCTGGTTTCAAGGAAGTCAGAAATATAGTAAATTCAAATGGATCTTATCGAACTAGAATTAGAGGAGGAGTGATGCTCGTAATTGGCGAGGGCTTGTGCCTAAAAGCACCAAAAGTGCAAAAACATACAGAAAGAATGAAGATTCAAGGTTGGGAGTTTATAGCACAATTCGCTAATAAAAATAAAAAAAATGGTGAAAATAAAGATTCATTCAAGCCAAGAAAGATTGAACCAGTTAGCCGCTATATGGATGACGTGATTGCAGGTAGACCTGTTTTTGGCGAACCAAATTATCCAGGAGGATTTAGATTGAGGTATGGACGAAGTAGAATTACAGGTTTGGCGGCTGCCGGAGTGAACCCTGTTACGATGGAAGCAATGGGTGGGTTTCTAGCTGTAGGCACTCAGATGAAAATGGAAAGACCAGGGAAGGCTTGTGCCGTAACTCCGTGTACTGAAATTGATGGTCCTACTGTATTGATGAATGATGGAGAGTTTAGAAAAATTCGAAATTTAGATGATTGGAGATTAAATGTTCCAAATGTAAAATCTATCTGGGACTCTGGAGAAATTCTGATAGGTTATGGTGAGTTCTTAGAAAATAATAAAAAATTGGTTCCCTCATCATACAATAAGGACTGGTGGGCATCTGACTTATCTGAATCATTAGATATGCCAATAAAGGTAGAAAAATTTGCAGAAATTATCAATCAGGATTTGCAATCTTTACCCAAAGGATTGCCTTTTAACGGGGCAATAAAGAGAGGAGGAGAGGATCCTAATGATAGGAAATGGAGGAAAAGAAATTGGATTACATTTCTCAGAAAGTTAGAATTAGACTGGCCACAAATAAAACATGTATCGAATGAATTTGGGACTGCAATTCCTCCTCCATGGAATCTTTGGTGGTCAGATTTACCAATAACATATATGGCGCTATTAATACAAATTATTGGAGATTCTAGAATTGAAGACGGGAAATTGATTATTCCAAATGTTGTCAATAACTGGCCTTTAGAAACCATGGAAAAAATACCTGAACAGCTTTCTAAAACCCAAACAAGATGGACGATGGTTAAGGATAATGGAGTAATTAAGTCCTCATTGATGACTTTGGGCGTTGAACATTTCCACAATGAGGGGGATATTGTTGTAACTAGACACTGGGAAGCGCTACTTGAGGGGCTAGGGTATGAAATTTATGAAAATAATATAAGAAAATCAGTCGAAACCGAATCGTTCATTAGAGATAGAGTGGCAAAAATAAATGAAGCATCAGATATCATCTATCTGGAAGATGAAAGAGTTGGTGATTTAGAGAAAGAAAGAGATCTGGCTAGAATAGAAGCAACTACTGCTGCTAGACAATCTGGGTTGGATATTGAACAAACAGAGAATGCAGGGAATCGAGCGGCGGCAAAAATTATTGACCATGGTCCTGATAATGAAAACTCTTTACTCAATGCAAAAATACTCCTAGATGAAAATGAGGTTGAAAGGAGCTTATGGATAGTTAGGAAAACATCGAATCTTAGATGGGAAGATTCGGTCCCCTGCAGAATAGGAGCTAGGATGGGGCGTCCGGAAAAGTCTGCTAGAAGGGAATTGAAGCCATTAACGCATTCATTATATCCTATTGGTGAAAATGGTGGAAGTCAAAAGTTACTAATTCAAGCAGCCAAAAAAGGAAGAATAAGGGTTGAAATGTCAAGGCGTATTTGTCAGGATTGTGGAAAAGAATCTCCTAATCTTATATGCCATAACAGGGAATTGGAAGGAAATCCTATAGAATGCGGAGGGAAAACAGTTGAAAGAAAGACAAGAGGTTCTAGTTCAAGAAGAAGAAGAGGAGAAAGAACTACGGTAGACTTAGATAAATTGTTAGAAGTGAAAAGAAGATCTCTTGGCTTGGATAGATTACCGGCATTGATCAAGGCACAAAAAGAACTGTTGTCTGAAGCACAAACACCTGAACCAATAGAAAAGGGGATATTGAGAGCTAAACACGGTGTTTCTGTCTTTAGAGATGGTACCTCTAGATACGATATGATTGATGTACCAGTAACTCATTTCAAACCTAAAGAAATTTATACCTCTTGGGAAAAATTGTACCAATTAGGATATGAAAAAGATGTTTTTGGGCAGGAGCTAAATAGTAATGAGCAAATTTTGGAGTTGTTTCCTCAAGACATTATCCCTTCACTTAATGCTGAAGAACATTTGATATCTACTTGTAATTTCGTAGATGATTTATTAGTTCGATTCTATAAGATGGAGCCATTCTATAATGTGAAAACTATTGACGATATTGTTGGCTCTTTAGCAATTGGTTTAGCACCTCATACATCAGGAGGTGTTTTGTGTAGAATAATTGGATGGACTGCAGCATCTGCTGGTTATGCGCACCCACTTTTCCACGCAGCCAAAAGAAGGAATTGTGATGGAGATGAAGATAGCATCTTGATGTTGATGGATGGTTTGCTAAATTTCTCAAAACATATTCTGCCATCTGGGAGAGGAGGTAGGATGGATGCACCTCTTGTCTTAACTACCAGACTAAATCCTAGTGAAATCGATAAGGAAGCTCTAAATGTTGATTGTTCATATTATTACACTAGATCTTTCTATGAGAAAACACAGAGACAACCACATCCGAGTGAATTAAGTGATGAAGTTGAGACTGTAGAAACACGCTTAGGAACTATAGGGGATTTACGAGGTTACGGTTGGACTCATGAATCTGGGGAATTAGATGCAGGGCCAAAAAATTCATCATATAAAACACTGAAGTCTATGGAAGACAAAATGAATGGTCAATTATCTATAGGATCTTTGCTGAGGAGTGTTCGGGTAGAAAAGGTTGCATCACAAGTGATAGAATCTCACTTTTTACCTGATTTAAGAGGGAACCTTGTGGCATTTACAAGACAAAAAGTCAGATGTGTAAAGTGTGGAGAGAAATACCGAAGGATGCCTCTTGCTGGAAAATGTATTCAATCACATAAATTAGAAATTGGAGGATTATCTGCNAGAAGAGGTGAAGANTCNACAATGTGTGGAGGAAATGTCATACTAACTGTTACCGAAGGTGCNGTGAGAAAATATATCAAAGTCACNGAAGGAATAATTGAAAATTATGGAGTAGGTATGTATACNGAACAAAGAGTNAAATGGTTGACTGAAAGTGCTGANTCTTTNTTNAATAATGACAAAGTTACNGTCATGACTTTAANCGATTTCTTATGATTAATATTTGATTCCAATGATTGCTAAAATCTTAGCCATCCACTGAAGTTTGATTAATTTCTCTTCTGGATTGGTTGCCCCTGACCATTTACCTACAACATCTGTACGGGTGCCTAATAATAGGATTCTATCACTAGGGACGCCAAGGGCTATCAAAAAACAAATAGCTCTATCTCCATCGGTAAAGCCACCAGGATTATACATCCCAGTTATCTTTTCAGGAGTTTGATGCGTTAGTACAATCCTCGGAGGATTTTGCATATTCAATGCTATTCCCAATAAATTTCTCCAAGAGGATTTATTGTCGCCATGCGCGTGTAAAATAATTGGGATTCCTCTTTTGACTGCTTCCATTGTACCCGCTCCACCATCTGCATCACTAACTATGCAAACTAATCTTGACCATGCTCTTTCAGATACAGATTCAGGAAGTGTTGAAAGTACACCTACTGCACCATCGGCGGCAACGAATAAAGTGGGATTTTCTAGCATAGAAATTATCTCTGATTCTTCTATTGCAGCACCTAAAACTGCAATTTTTGTTTCCCTTAAAACCAATCTTCTCCGTAAATTCGCCACTGTCACAGATCTTTGTGGTCTGGTCCAACTATCAATTGAAGTATTTTCAACAGTTGCCAAAAGTTGATTTGCGCTTTCAATGTCTGATTTGAGGTCCCAATCAAAAAAAATACGTACTTCATCTTGTATCTTGATTAGCTTATCATCCAATGGAAGAATATCTATTTCCATGGACATCAATGTTCAACTCCAGTGGAAGGAGTCGGTGAGTATTGAAGAACCCTCGTCGCTCATGGACATGATATGCCGATGCCGCTCACCAAACCAAGCATCGAAAATGATGCATTGATGGCAAGATATCCATTCCTACCTCAAGGTAGTGATTTCCTAAAGGTTGTTCTTGAAAAAAATGGAATTACAGTTAATGATTTAATTGAAGAACCGTGGTTAGAAGAAGTACGTGCACGAGGGAGGTTGAGACTTCTTGAATCTGTTATGCATAAAGAAGGAGTTGATGCTGCGACAACAATTGATTTGTCATCAGATTTGGGTAAAATGACAGAGTCACTCTCATTTCTCTATGCAATGCTTGTAGTTTGTGCTTCATTCAATGAACGACTTCTAGCGAGATGGGTAGAAGGCGAGGCGAGCAGGGCAGACCATCTCTTTGGTATGGATGAAGAGAATTTTATCTTGTTAGCAAAATCATATCTTTCTGACGTAAAAGAAAGACCGGATAAATTTGGAAGAAAAGTAACTTATTGGATACCGATGAGTGATTTTATAGAACTTTGTCCACGTATTTCGGGTAATTATTGGAGATTAATCAATCGTCCTGTTGAAAACGGTTGGGTCTGTATGAATTCAGGCGCTGGTGAAACAAGTCAGCAAAGAACTGCCAGATTAATAAAGGAAAGAATCCGTGAAAATTTAACAGATAGCTGTTTGGAAAGAATGAATAAAATGGATGATTCATTCGCGGAGTTATTTACAGACCCTGTTGAAAGAGTTAGTAAATTATTATCTGAACAAGTAAAGGACGAAATGCCCATGACGGCGGCAATAAGAGACGATTGGCCCCCTTGTTTTGAGTCTGCAGTAGCAGAATTAAGTCAGGGCGTGAATGTAAATCATACTGGTCGACTTTTTCTAGCCTCGATGTCTCTAGCAATGGGACTTTCACAAGAGCAGACTTGTGGATTTTTCGTAAATGCGCCTGATTATAGTGCTGACACAACGGGTTATCAAATAAATCAAATTTTTGAAAGGAAATATACACCTCATGGCTGTGCTGCCTTGAAAACTAGTGCAAGATGTCCAGTTTCACCTGGAGATGATAGACTTTGTGATCAAGAATGGTTAACGCATCCGTTGAAGTATCTCAAAGCGAAACAAAGGCGTAGGTTTCAAGAGAATGGAGGAGTGGTAACTATAGAAGAAAATAATGAAAACTCTCCCAAGGAAGACAATTCTTCATAGGTGACTTTAGTTAAGACTCACTTAGAGGAGGTCGGTCGGATGGTCAGGACATTAGTTCTAACAGTGGATAGAGATAACGACCTTGGTGTTAAAGCTGCTATCAGAGGGCCTGTAATTGGAAGGAAACCGACTATTACTGCGGCTATCAAACTCGGAATTGCGGATCCTGAAGAGTCGGATACTAATGCAATACTAGGAGCATTGCATCATTACGATAGATTAATGGAAAACATAGACCCCAATGATGAAGCTGAGGTTGCAATACTTACTGGTGACGTACGTGTAGGTCCGAGAAGTGATAGGGCAATTGCTAGTCAATTGGATGAAGTGATTAAAGAGTTCCAACCAGATGTTGCAATTCTAGTGACAGATGGTGCTGATGATGAAGCATCGATGCCGATAATTACGTCAAGAATCCGAGTAGATCATTTGGAAAAAATTATTGTAAGACAATCTAAAGGTATTGAATCAACATACTATTACATTGCAAAGGCCATTGATGATCCTCGTTGGAGAGCGAAATTATTAGTTCCAATTTCTATATTCTTAATGATAATTGGTCTCGGTTTGATTCTTCCAAATGGAAGAATTTTAATTGGAGTGATGCCATTATTAGTCGGAGTTTGGATTCTTTCCAAAGGACTGGGGTGGGAAGAACAGTTAGATAGGTTGATGGTAGACTTACGAGACAGTGCCCAAAAGGGGATCTTTTCTTCCATGCTGTGGGCGATGTCTATTTTCTCAGTATTCTTGGCTGGAATAACTATGTTCCAAGTTTTCTCAGATACAGAACAGTTTGGAGGGGCTTCTGATGCT
>NYXJ01000078.1 GCA_002685315.1 Methanobacteriota archaeon | reverse complement strand
CTAACTATTGATTCTTCGATTCCGGGTGAATCCGAAAGTATCGTTTCCGAATTAAACAGAATATTAGGTAAAAAAAATTGAAGGTATTTTCCAAGAAGCAAATTTGGATGTGAAAGTTTGGTGTTCTAGATCTAGTCATGATTTCGGACATTTAGCTACAGTAGAGATAATTTTTTCAAATAATGTCAGTGCTCATGGAATAATAGAAGCATGGCAGAATTTCTCATCTGATAATTTTGATTCCAGACTCCCATCCTCATCAAAGATCATCAATTTTGTAGACGGGAAATTAGATCCAATTAAACATAGATGGGGTGACTCAATCGCTAATCAGCCGGATAAAAATCTTAGCGCTGGGATGTCAGTCTCTGTAGGTGAAATTGAAGTCACGGGTAAGAAATTAAAATTCAAGTTATTATCCGATAATACTATTCGTGGGGCAGCAGGGTATGGGGTTCTTCTCGCTGAACTACTTCTTGCCGAAGAAAAAATTCAAGATAATTATCTAATCAATACCAGTTTTAATAGAAGTAATTGATATGCACAATCTTCTCGGGTAATTTAATGAAATTACGTCATCTAGCTATTTCTCTTTCAAAATTACAACCACATCCTTGTGAGGATGTCGATTTAGAACAGTACTCTACAGATGGAAACATTGCATCACAATTCATATCATCAATAGTCTCATTTGGAGACCTATCTCCTGATTCAATTATTGGTGACTTGGGTGCTGGAAACGGTATCTTGGGGATTGGTGCATTGAAAATTGGTGCAAAAAAATGTATATTTCTGGAAGCAGACAAGAAAGCTTGTGAAATATTGCATGAAAATTTAGTTTTAAATAATTTTAATGAATCAGGAATAATAATTAATGAGTTTTTGGATACTAATACCNACTTCCCTAANGTTGATTTGATTATCTGNAATCCTCCTTGGGGTAGACAAAAAGAAAAAGCAGATCGNCCATTTTTGGATTTAATCATAAAAAATGGAACAGTTTCNCACTTNATGCATAGTTCTCATGCAACNCATNTACGNCCCTTCTTCGAATCAAGAAATTGGTCNGTTGAAAAATCTGACGAATATGATTTTATTTTACCAGCCAATTTTTCTCANCATCGGAAAGAAAAAGAGTCTACTAAGGTGTCATTTTGGCGTTTTTCACCAAACTGATTTTTTATATTTTGACCCGTGTTCTTCATAGGTGAATCATTAGTCGCGTAAGCAATGAGTGCTTCAGCAGGTGACTTTGTTACGCCCGGGACACATGTTTTTACTGATGATAATACGTCTCTTGGAGAAGGAATTGTTTCCACAGAAAATGGTGCTTTGGCTTTACTATCTGGGAAATTAATTTTAGAAAAGGGGGTTATTTCAGTCGAAATTCCTGGTTCTACTGCTAATCTACCAAAAATAGGTGACATAGTAATCGGACAGGTAAACCGCCTTAATGCAAAAACTGCTGAGATTAGAATATTGCATATCGAAGGAAAAGAAGGTGGAGAAAGAGATATCCCNGCCCTGAAATTATTTGCCGACATATATGTGACTGATTTTGTTGATAGGTATATTCCATCCGCAGGAGATGCGATGCGTTCAAGAGACATTGTAAGGGCTAAGATAACTCAATTTGAGCCCATGCTAAAAGCATCAACTAGAGATGGCCATAGTTTGGGCGTTATCCATGCTATTTGTCCTCCTTGTGGAGCAGAATTAAAAAAAACTGATTCAATTCCAGATTTTAATGTAAGATGTGAAAGATGTGATTACCAAGGTTACCGTGTTCTTTCCAGTAGTTTCGGCATCGGCTATTCAGTACCTGAGAATTCAGATATTGATACATTCAACAGACCAGGTGAGAGATGGTCCGAACAGGCAGAGAAGATGCTTGGTCATGATGGAGCTCGTCCATATCTTTCTCCTGTAGCCGACTTTAGGAGGGGGATGAAACACGATATTCCATCCTCAGTGGCTAAACAAATGGGGCGTAGCAATTCTAATAATCGTTCGAGANGTCAACGAAGAGAGATGCATAAAACAACTTGTACAATGTGTTCAAAATCTACTGAAGTNCCATTTAAGCCAACGCCCGGTAAGCCAATTAGATGCCGTGACTGTATGAGCAAGGTGAATGATGGAACTGCTACAAAAGAAGAACTGTCTGCTGANCGTCAAGTTTTGAAAGCAGCAAGATCTAATATGNTAGAATCATCAGGAGTCAAATTATTCGTTGGAAGTATCTCTTGGGATGCAAATGAAGAGGATTTGAGGGAATTATTTTCAACTTTTGGAGAACTCAAAGAAGTACATATCGCTAAAGATCGTGAGACAGGTAAATCTAGAGGTTTTGCTTTCATTAAATTTTCAAGTCTCAAAGATGGACAAAAAGCTGTAAAAGAATTAGATGGGGCAGAATTCCATGGTCGAAAAATAAGTGTACAAGAGTCCAATGAATCTCGTGGTGGGTCTGGCAATAGGCGTAGAAACGGTAGAAAATAACCGTTTGATTCATTGCTGAGACACTCGTCCAGTGATATATGGAAGGTTGGCTTGTAATAGATGGTTATGAGGACGAACCGGCTGCTTTTGGGGTTCCAAACTATCTTGGATTCCATATTCGCTATATTTGTGGAGTTCTAGAGTCCAGAGGTGTCCCGTATACATATCTAACAATAGATCAATGGAGAATTAAATATAAACAACTTTTGAAAGATAAATCTAATAGAGATAGAATTAGGAGTGAATTAAGTAATCTTTCAGGCACTGTAGTGCTTGCAGGCTCGATAGTACCTGGGAAATATGTACGTGGAACGCCAGTGAGCCAGAGAGAATTAGATGAAATAATCTCTATCATCCCCGGTCAAGTACCAATATTATGCGGAGGTTGGGCGATAAAAAATTGGAGGTACTCAGGTTGGACTCCTTTACGTACAAATCTTTTCTGTGCCGTAAATGATGTTGACTCTTCTTTGAANTCNTTNCTTTCTACTGGTGAATGGAAGCATGGTAAGAGGACAAAAGATCAATGGACCCTTTGGGCGCATTATGGTTCTATCTCNAAGGCTGTTAAAAATCATCCAGANNTATTTACTGTAGATGGAAGNCCCGGTCCANTAACTTATGANATCGAATTATATCANGGNTGTGTCAGGTTCAAAAGAGGGTGTAAGTTTTGTATAGAACCGAAAAAAGGTGTGCCNTTATGGAGGAGNGAAGAAGATATTCTGAAGGAAATATCTGGTGCATTAGATTCTGGTGTTAAAAANATANGAATTGGNGGAGCAACAGATATCTACACATATCGNGCAGAAGGAGTTAGAGAATTGGAATATCCAATNCCTAATCCNGAACCAATCAATAAAGTTCTTNATGGAGCAAGGGAAGATGATAGGTTAGATATCTTACATGTAGATAACGGNAATCCCTCGATAATTGCTGAGAATATTGAACCATCTANAGAAATAACAAAATGTTTAGTCGAAAATCTNAGTGATGGGGCGGTTTTATCATTTGGTTTAGAATCTGCAGATCCACACGTCCATGAAATGAATTGGCTTAATTGTGANCCAGNNCAANTNAAAATTGCGATAAAGCATATCAATGATTTTGGTAGNGTAAAGGGAGANAGAGGNTTGCCTAAACTTNTACCNGGNCTTAATTTCATTGCNGGATTAAATGGAGAAACNAAAAAGAGTTATGATATGAATCTCAGTTTATTAGAAGATTTAAGATCTGAGGGGCTATGGTTACGTAGAATAAATATTAGACAGGTTGAAGGNCAAGGATTCCAANAAATATCTGAGAACGATTTTAGAAATTTCAAGAAAAAAGTACGTGAAGAGATTGATAAACCTCTTCTTGAAGAAATCTTCCCTATTGGTTCTGAATTATCTCAGATTTGGTGGGAGTCTCAAGGTGATAGGATAAGAAGGCCAGAACAGGTGGATAATCCTGTGCTTAGTTCATCTTCAATTCATGGGAAATCTGGAATTACTTTTGGAAGACAAATAGGTGCATATCCAATATTAGTCGGAGTGCCCTACCTAATCCCTCTTGAGACCAGTTCTAATATAGTAGTCACAGGTCATGGAATGAGAAGTATTTCAGGTGTTGAAATCGGTTTGGATATCAATACAGTTTCTCAACAACAACTGGAATCGATACCGGGTATCGGAAAAAAAGCGGCATGGAGATTAATTAGTTCTAGAGCTAAGGCCAGCCGTAGTTCAAGAATCCCCTTTGATTCTGTGGAAATGGCTTTTGAAATGGCACAAATTGATCTATCTCCGATAGCAGAAAAAGTATTATCAATCTGATACATTATTACATCAGTACAGAGGAATAGTCATATTCTCAAGATGTACGCTGGCTTTGTATGTCTAACAATCAGTCTTCCCAAAAGAGTCTTGCGATTAGTATTTGCCTCCTCTTTATATTAGTTCCCTTGTTAGGAATTATCGACTTCCCAGAAGATTTAGAAATTGTTGATGATACTGAGTTCTCATCCAGTACTAGAACCTCTATTTCCATGAATTCTCCAGGTTCCGAAAGAGGAAGTGTATTTACTAATTCAATATTAGAGCTTAACACGGTTTCTCCAACTTTAGTTCTGAATAATGGGTCATTAGTTTCCTTTGAAAATGGTTCTCCAATTTTCTCAGAAGGTGATGTTATTTCTATTTCTGGCCAATGTTCTCTATTATCAAATTTCAGTCTTTTCTGTTCAGGAATAAATAATTACGGACAACTTGGATTGGGTAATCAGCAATTATTGAGCGGATACGTTGATTTTGGCGGAAAAATTCCTGCCGCTTTATCAGAAGGAAATAATCACTATTGTGCAATCTTAGATGACGGTTCTGTTTCTTGCTGGGGGAGAAATAACAATGGCCAACTTGGAGATGGTACAAATAGCAATAGGAACTCTCCAGTCTCAGTGAATCTTGGAACCAATAAAACAGCGGTTTCTATTTCTAGCAGTAATGACTTCTCTTGTGCTTTACTAAATACTGGAGAGGTTTCTTGCTGGGGAGATAATTCATATGGTATTCTTGCCGATGGTACTACATCAAATAGTAATTCTCCGGTAATTGTTAATCATTCAGTAGGTGAAAGAGCTGTTTCAATCGCAACTCCTGGATATAGTGTATGTGCAATTTTCTCTTCCGGCAATATTAGTTGCTGGGGAGATTCATATACGATTTCTTCCTCCAATGGTAATTTGGTAAGTGGATCAATTTCAATTACTCTTCCAACAAATAGAACTGCTATTTCACTTGATGGTACAGGTTCTCATGTTTGTATAATCTTAGATAATAATTCAGTTAATTGTTGGGGAGTAAATACATATGGGCAATTAGGAAATGGTGAGTGTTCATCGGTTATTCCAAGTAGTGGATGTACTGGAACTAATACTAATTCTCCTAAATATGTAAATCTCTCAAATGTTATCGCGATATCATCAGGTTCTGAATCTACATGTTCAATCAATGCTAATTATCAATTGTTTTGCTGGGGTAAACAAGAACAAATATTTGATAATACTTCTAATTTTAAAATATCTCCATATTTAATG
>NYXJ01000077.1 GCA_002685315.1 Methanobacteriota archaeon | reverse complement strand
AAGAAAGGATGGCTAAACAAGAATATCTTAATCGAATAATTAAAGAAAATCTCTACGTCGTTGATAGATTAGCAATTGCAAGATTAGAAAATCTAAAAATCAGATCTAATGGATATCTTGTGACAGCGATAGCTGGAGATGAATGTGATGCTTGCATGGTCATACACGGAGATACTGGAGCGAGTTTTGATGATGAAAATTATCCTGTATCTGCTTCGTTTTATACNAATTCTTTNATNCANAAGACCGGAGGAATATTTGATTTAACTAAATTAGCNACNAATTTNGATAAANACGGNGGCGGACATGCTAATGCTTGTGGTTGTAGAATAAANCCGATTGATGANAAAATAGTTACTNATNGAGAAGTNANGAANGANGATATTGNNTCTAANATTAANNAATGGCTAGATATTTGGTCTCAGAGATANGTNAACAAGTACAANAAACCCAGAAAAGCATGTATAATNATNAANTANGCCATTACNTCNCTNACTCTACCATGAAGATTACTNATTNNNNCATAGGNTTTCTTNTNNTCCNTATTTNTCTTNGCTTTCATACCNAGTTGTCTCAAATAAATCATCAAGAAAAGTCCGATNATNCCTGCCCAACCATGAAAGTGATTAGGTACTAAGTCAGAAAAAGTAACTTNTCCATTATTAATNTGAAAATATATTATCTTTGAAANNAAGGCNAAACAAATTACANATATTACATANAGNAAAATTCTNTTNCCNNNTTTTTCATGNCTTGANANGGCCTNANTTCGNATNTNNTNAGNTAATTTCNNCCTTTCNTGNCGCCATNTTCTTTGATTGAAAAATTCTCTAATAANTGCCAANGCGGCAAGAGGATGNAGCAGGATTACNANCGTGGCCAGAGCNTCCATNGAGACNGCTGAATCGTAACATATCTTGAGTTCTCGCTTTTTCTGNCTTGCATAAGAAGGCGGTGCGTTCATGTAGGAGNGGCTTTGGGGCGATTTATCGGAGTGTCTTCATTGGAGCAGTATCTATTAGATTGTATTTCNGACCTGCAAAGAGCAGGCGATGATGCAGGTCGTCGAAAGAGGGCGATAAATAAATCCGATACATGGGATTTACTAAATAAGAACTGGAAGGCTTTGGCGGTTCTAGCAGCAGAAAAAACTGCCCCTAAAACTGTCGATAAAGATGGAATGGAAAATAAACAAAATAATTCTGTCAATCGTGGCCATAGGAATCGAATTGGAAGAAGAGGCGGCAGACAAAGTAGAATGGGTTTAGAAGATCATCTGCCAACGCCACAACAAGTTATTACTTCAGAAAATTCTGCTGCATTCAAATTATCTGTTTTAATCGCTCAAAAACATAAAATGTCAACATGGGAGAATTCATTTGATGAACAAATGGATCTTTTGAGNTTAGAATGTAGCCAAGGAATTCATCCCGTCTGGAGNAGATTAGCGAGAGANGCNCCCATATTNGCTGAATTTGAAAGATTCGACATTATAGAAGAAGAAATGAAAACCTTTGATTCAAAAGAATGGATTAAAGCGGCNAATCTAAATCCAAATGATATTNTCAGTCTTAGAAAATGGTTGAATATGGAGGTNCCATTTAATTTGTCTTCTACACAGGCCCTTTCTTTGGAAAAAATTCGTAAAGACCTTGCTGGTAGGCCAAGGCCTTTGACATGGCCACAAATAATGAAAGGGAAATTAAGAAATTTAGAAAATGAGGGGGCGTTGCTAGAATCTATTCTACTTCTATCTGCAAATTCTAATGATGCACTCGAAGTCCTCGAAAAAATAAAAAATATATCAGATATGAAGGCGGTTGTTTCAAAACAAAAAAAGCTGTTTTTAATAAATTCTGGAGATAATAGTGTAATTATTGATTGTATTAATCAAAAAGGAAAAGATGAACTATCCAACGCAATTAGAATCGAGGCATGGAAAAAAATAGAATTGGTTGATAGTGAACTATCTTTAGACTCATTACTAAAAGGGAAGGAGATTCTAGAAAATGCAAATGAAAATATACCCTCGATTTTACTATGGAAAATTAGTAAAAATTTATTCCAAAAAGAAGAATATGTTGAATCTATTAAGATGATTGAAAAATTATCTATAAACAATGATGAGGAATTAATATTTGCGATAGAGGTTATCTCGAAAACCACCTCTGAAAAGTTAGAAGATACTATTCTAGAATCTCTAAACAGTGCTGGAGAGGAGTGTTTGGTATTTGCTATGAGGTGTGTAGATGCTCCTCCTAAAATTCAATTAGANGCTTCGAAAATACTTTCTAATAATGATTCAATTAGATATACAGATGATATCTTATCTGTATTGACTCGAACAGCAGATATCGAAAATCTAGCTAATAAAATGAATAGTGATAAAACCTTAGGACTTGTTTATCCTTTTAGAGCATTGATGGTATGGCATCTAATGCCAGCAGAAACAGGTATAAAAAATATTGAACAACTCATTGATTTAAGGAAACAGGCTCTGATTTCGCTAGAAGAATCTGAGAATGATGATGTTCTTTCTGATGTTTCAATCTCTTTAATTTCCTTATTGGGAGGGGTTCCTTCTAATATTGATTCAATCCATAAAATTCTAGATAAGGGNGCAATTATTGTNTTGAATCAGGTCAGAAANGCNCTTTCATCAGATGGTTCGGGAGTCGTTAAGAATTCTTTAATTGCCTCATTNGATGAATCACTCGAAGANATCAAATTATCTACTTTAGATCGAAGATTGTTTGANGCTTTAATTGATTCTTTATATCTTAATTCNTCTGCNATGCAGTTACAATCCGGGAATATTGANAAAGAAGAAAATGCATTATCAACCTTGGAAAGACTCGCTGCAAAAGAAAATAACACTATTAGAACCATTAGAGCTCTGACGAACCTAGTTAAAGAGCATAATATAGGAGTTGAGTCTTTAGAAAAGTGGTATCGAATTCATGATAAAGAGTCTTCAGAATATCAAATAATTCGTGCTGCAATACAGAAAGAAAACGGGAATAGGTTGAATGCTGCCAGAGCATACAAAGAGGGGGCTCTAAAGATCAAAGATAATTATGAAGAGTCTTCTTTGATTCTCAGAAAAGCAATGATTGAATATGCACATTCTGGGACATGGAAAGAAGCCGTCGAACTATTAGATCAAAAACCTGAATTGGAAACATTATTGACGCAAAGATTTCAACTATATTTGAGAACTTGTGCTGACAATAACGCTGGTAAAACGGACATTGCAACTAAGAGGTTGATACGATTTGTTAGCAATCAAGAAAAAGGGAGTAAAGAAGATTTTGATAGCGACTATAATAGAAGAAGAAAAGAAGCTCTAGAATTGATTCAAAGATATCCAGATGAGCATAATTTACCCGATAAGAATTTCAAAGGAAGAGTAAAGGCGGCTTTGTTGACTTTAGAAAAATCTGGTGGCTCAAGGGAGTCGGATTTGGAAAGACGTTTCCAACTTGAGTTACATGAAATGAAAGATATCTTTGAATTGACTTTATTGGGTGAGCAAATTGCTGAACAAAATCCACTTAGAGGCATTAGAAGGTTCGAAGAGGCTATAGAAACTGGCTATTTCAAAGGAAGGCAGGTTGAACAATTAAGAAATACTCAAAGAGCGGTTTTTGTTAGTCAAAGAACTAATATCCCAATAAAAGATAGAAGAACTCTGAAAAACCTTGGTTTAAAACCTCTGATATTAGTTGACACAAACATACTAATTCATGCACTAAAGGATGATTTACTACAAGAAATTTCTAATGATGATTTCGGGTCTTTTGATTGGTCGGTTGAAAGATCGTTCCATATGATGCTCAGACGACAAGGGGGCAAGGAAACTTTCCTTTCTATCCCTCCAGCGGCATTATCGGAATTTAAAAACAGAGTAAAAAATCCTGATGCTGTTCTAGCATTATTCAATGACACCTATATCGATAGAAAACAGTGGAAAAAGAAAGTTACACCCGACTTCTTGAAGAAGAAAGTTAAGCAAATATGTAAGTCATTTAGCACATGGCCACAAGAAGATTATTCCAATAAATTATCAAAAATTGAGTTAGAAGAATTCTTATTAAAACATGAAAATATCTTCGAATTAGTTGATGAACAAAAACGTAAAAGGACAGAAGACATCCCAGTACGTACAGAATTAAATGGAAAGGAAATATATCCAGAAGGTGGCGATATGGAAATTATGCGCGATGCCGCTTCACTTGCATCTTTACCGTTACAAGAGATTGGTAATATTTTGGTAGCTACTAGAGATTCAGACTTCAGACTTGTGTCAAGAGCTTTGGAAGAAGAATATGGATTCGGNGTAGTTTCTGATGCCCAACAATTAAACTCTAGAATTTAATTAGTTTACATGTGAGAGATTATTGCTTCGCCGAAATCTGAACAACTGAGTAATGTCGCATCGTCCATCAATCTTTCAAAATCGTAAGTTACTGTTTTAGCAGAAATTGCGCCTTCCATGCCTTTAACAATCAAATCCGCTGCTTCGTTCCACCCCATATGACGAAGCATCATTTCTGCAGAAAGTATCAAAGAACCGGGGTTGACCTTATTTTGGCCAGTATATTTTGGCGCGGTCCCATGAGTGGCCTCAAAGATAGAAATTCCAGTATCATAATTGATATTGGCGCCAGGAGCGATACCGATTCCCCCTACTTGAGCTGCCAAAGCATCTGAAATATAATCACCGTTAAGATTCATTGTTGTTAATACACCATATTCTTTCGGCCTTGTAAGGACTTGTTGCAACATAGCATCAGCAATTACGTCTTTAATGATAATTTGATTATTTGTTTTGGGATTATTCATAGTACACCAAGGCCCACCATCTAACTCAGTTGCACCAAACTCATCCTTAGCCAACTGATATCCCCAATCTCTAAAACCACCCTCTGTAAACTTCATTATGTTTCCTTTGTGGACGATTGTTACACTTGATTTATCATTATCTATAGCATAATTAATTGCGGCTCTGACTATCCTAGATGTTCCTTCACTACTGATGGGTTTGATTCCTATCCCACTAGTTTCAGGGAATCTAATTTTTGACACACCCATTTCATTTTGNAGGAAGTCAATCACTTTCTTAACTTCGGGGCTGCCTGCTTCCCATTCAATACCTGCATAAACATCTTCACTATTTTCNCGNAAAATTATCATATTNACATGNTCNGGATTTCTGACTGGGCTGGGTGTTCCTTCGTACCACCTAACNGGNCGTACACAAGCAAANAGNTCGAGTTTTTGACGAAGCGCGACNTTNAGNCTNCTNATNCCTCCNCCGACGGGAGTNGTGAGNGGGCCTTTGATAGAAACTAANCCNGTNCTCATAGNTTCAAGAGTNTCTTCNGGTAACCANTCNCCNGTTTTATCNAATGCTTTTTGNCCNGCAANAACNTCATTCCAATGGATTTTTCGTTCTTCCGAATATGCNTTTTCNACTGCAGNATCAACNACNTTAATCATTACNGGAGTGATGTCNATNCCNATNCCGTCTCCTTCGATATAGTGNACTAAAGGNTCNTCAGGGACTATTAANTTGCNATTTTTNATTGAAATTGCTNCTCCCTCGGACATNGTTCTCAGAGATGCCACTTACCACTCATTCATGAAGCCAACCCCTCTGCCTTAAGGAGAAGTGATTCGGATGAAAGGGGTAGTTAGGTGGATAACTGGTGAAGAAATAGAAGGTGAAACAGATAATGGAAAAATTACTCAATTCCATAGCGATACGGCAGCGAGTCCTATGCAAATTGTTCTTCAAGCACATGGTGCATGTTCATTGATTGATGTAATAGATGGACTAAAACATAGAATGGAAGATGTAAGAGCCATGTGGATTGAGTTAGAATCTGAAAGATCTTCTGAACGGCCAAAAGTATTCACTTCTGTAAATATGAAATATGTAGTTGAGGGTGATGTTCCCGAGAAATTATTGAGAAGATTGATACATCAAAGTCATGAGAAATACTGTTCCGTTGGTGTGATGATAACAAGGTCGGGAGCTAAACTTGACTGGAGTCTAGATTTAAGACCATAATCTGTGAAATTCACAAAATTTCTGTGTAAGTCGTTCTATCTATTAAGTAGTAAAAACTATCAAAATAAAGAGTGCCTTTCGTAAAGCATTAAACACCCTCTATTCCGAAGAGAAAATCCCTTACGCCGGGAACACCATATCAAGACTTTCAAAAATAGGAGTGTGAAGCTATGCAGACTAAAGTAAAAGATAAATCAAAAACAACTCAAAACCATGAAGATAATGAAAATGGAATGATAGTTGAAAGACGATTTACTACTGCTGGAGAAGATCCTTTTGATTTATTCTCTTGGATTTCAATGGATGTAGAAATAAGAAATCCAGACGGGACTATGGCTGACTCAATTGATGGTGTTCAATTCCCCTCTGGCTTCGAGGGAGTTCCTGGAAAAATTGCTGCTCAAAAATATCTGAGAAAAGCGGGAGTGCCTACCTATCTGCGCAAGGTGGCGGAAGAGGGCATTCCCGTTTGGCTCCAGAGAAGTGAACCAGATCATGAAAAACTCCAGACTTTAGACCCAAAAGATAGGTTTGCTGGAGAAATTCACGGAAGAAACCTATTCCGTAGATTGGCGGGAACTTGGACCTATTGGGGATACAAATATGGGTATTTCGCTAGTGAAGTGGACGCTCGGGCATACTTTGATGAAATGTGCTATCTAATTGCCAGTCAACGTTCTGCACCTAATAGCCCTCAATGGTTCAATACGGGTTTGCATTGGGCTTACGGGATAGAAGGTTCAGCACAAGGACACCATTATGTCGACCCTTCAACAGGAGAATTGTGCCTGTCTGAGAATGCATATGAACACCCGCAGCCTCATGCTTGTTTTATCCAGTCCGTTAGCGATTCATTAGTTGGAGGGACAAGTTCGATAATGGGGTTGTGGAATCGTGAAGCACTGCTGTTTAAATTTGGATCAGGTACAGGTTCTAATTTCTCTAACATTAGAGGCGCAGGAGAGCCTCTGTCAGGAGGAGGTAGTTCTTCAGGTCTACTATCATTTTTGAAAATCGGAGATAGGGCTGCTGGAGCTATAAAATCAGGAGGCACAACTCGTCGTGCTGCTAAGATGGTGACATTGGATTTAGATCATCCAGACATTGAAGAATATATCGATTGGAAGTCAAGTGAAGAGGAAAAAGTCTCTGCACTAGTTATTGGTTCTAATATTCTACAAAAACATGCTAATTCTTTGATGGAAGCAATTTGGCAGCATGGAGATGATGAGGGAAGGCTCGAGCCTACACAAAATCCTGACTTAAGAAAATCTATTGTTAGGGCAATCAAGGACAATGTTCCTCAACCACATATTCAGCGAATTTTAGATCTTGCGAGGCAAGGATGGAAAGGGGTTGATTTCGAATGCTTCGATACTGATTGGCAGGGAGAAGCATATATGTCCGTTTCAGGACAAAATAGTAACAACTCTGTGAGAGTACCAAATTCATTCATGGATGCTGTGAAGAATGGTGAAAATTGGAATCTAGTTTGGAGAACTGAAAAGGATAAAGCGGCTGAAGAAGGTCGTGAACCAGAAGCTTGTAAAGTATTAGACGCCGGAGAATTATGGGATAAAATAGCATATACTGCTTGGGCCTGTGCAGATCCAGGGGTACAGTTTGACACCACTATCAACGAATGGCATACTTGCCCAGAAGGGGGAAGAATCAATGGATCTAATCCTTGTTCAGAGTATATGTTCCTTGATGATACAGCTTGTAATTTGGCCAGTATAAATCTACTTCATTATTATGATTTAGATAACCAAACCTTCCAGATTGAAGATTTTAAGCATAGTGTGAGGCTTTGGACAGCCACACTCGAAATCAGTGTTTTGATGGCTCAGTTCCCATCTGCGGAAATTGCACAGAAATCGTATGATTATCGTACATTAGGCCTTGGCTACTGCAATATAGGCTCCCTATTGATGCACATGGGGATACCATATGATGATGAGAGAGCATATGCCATCTGTGGTGCTCTTACTGCAATAATGTGTGGAGAATCTTATGCTACGAGTGCAGAAATTGCTTCGATACTAGGCCCCTATCCCGATTATGAAAGAAATGCTGAACATATGTTAAGAGTGATGAGGAATCATCGAAGAGCAGCATATGATGCTCCGGAAGACGAATATGAGGGGTTGTCGGTATTTCCTCGGGGAATAAATTCTAAGAAATGCCCCCAAGATTTGTTATTGGCTGCGAGAGATGCATGGGATCGTGCGTTAAGAGATGGTGAAGAACATGGATATAGAAATGCACAAACCACAGTAATTGCACCTACCGGAACAATCGGGCTAGTAATGGGCTGTGACACTACTGGAGTGGAACCACAGTTTTCTTTGGTTCAATACAAAACACTAGCAGGTGGTGGTTCTCTAAGAATCATCAATAAAGG
>NYXJ01000076.1 GCA_002685315.1 Methanobacteriota archaeon | reverse complement strand
TTCATCAGTAATTTTCTTTTGTCTCAAGTTTAACTTGATATTGATTCTGCGGCCTTTCTTTTTCTTCTTTTTTGTGGGTTTTCCCTTAGGCTTAGGTTTGCCTTTAGGCCTAGGTTTTGCTTTGGGTTTGGGTTTACGCTTTGGAGGGGTTTTCTCACCTTCTTTTTTGGTTTTACTAGGCGGTGCTGGAGGTTTACTTGGCGGAGAGGGTGCTTTCCCAGGAGGAGGTGGGGCCTTAGTCGGAGGTGCTGGAGGTTTACCTGGCGGAGGAGGTGCTTTCCCCGGAGGCATTGGAGGCTTGGCAGGAGGGGTTTTTCTTGGCCTCTGCGGAGGCTTAGGCGGTGGTGGTGGAACCTTATCTGCCATGACTATCCTCTATTGGCAACCCGAAGTGCTCTTTGAAAGAATCGGAGATATGATGTCTTTTTATAAAAATCATGCAGGATACTTAATCAGTGAAATACATGGTATGGGTGCTAGTTTTGCTAAAGCCCCTAAACCTTCAAGCTCTATAACAAATAAATTAGAAATTACTTCCCCTCCTAATTTATCGCATAATTTAACACATGCTTCCACTGTACCTCCAGTTGCTAAAAGATCATCGATAATTATTATTTTTTGACCTGCGGAAATTGCATCTTCATGCATTTCAAGTTTGTTTGTTCCATACTCTAAAGAATATTCTATCTCAATAGTCGAATGAGGGAGTTTGCCGGGTTTTCTGACTGGAATAAATCCAATACCTAACCTTGAAGCTAATAATGAACCGAAAATAAAACCACGAGATTCAGGGCCTAAGATTAGTTCCGGTTCCCAATTATTCTCTTGAATTATTTGTACAAATCTCTCGGTAATTTCTCTTAACAATATTCCGTCCGAAAGAATTGGCGAAATATCTCGAAACATTATACCTTCAATTGGAAAATCAGGGATTGTCCTAACTGTGGATTTTAGGATTTGACTTAGATTTGACATGCTAATCGCTCCATTGAGTGGGAGAGGGACCCCGGATCAAGAAGACCCGGGGCCCTTTTCGTTTCTAAACTAAATTAGAATCCTGCAAGATCTAAGAGGTAACCGAATGTTGAGTCGTTTCCTGGACCTATGTAAAACATTATCATTAATATTGCTAATACACCCATGACCTTATTGATCTCATCGAACTTACCCATTCCAGCTTTAATGGCTACCCATGAGATTATACCCCATGCAATACCATCTGCGATAGAGTAAGTGAAAGGCATTACAACTATAGTTATGAATGCTGGGAGTGACATTTCGGCGTCATTCCAGTCTATGTCTGCTGCCTGTCTCATCATCATTGCGCCCACTATTACTAGAGCGGATGCCATGGCGAATTGAGGCACTGCTGCGAATAAGTCAGTGAATAATAAACCACAAAGCATCAAAACTCCGACCGTTACTGCAACTAATCCGGTTTTCCCGCCGTCTTCTACACCTGCAGCCGATTCAATATATGTGGTCGTTGTACTTGTACCCAATATTGCGCCAACGATTGTTGCGCCAGCATCAGCCATGAAAGCTTCATCTGAATTATGTAATTCATCGTTCTCATCCACATATCCTGCTTGTCGGCCAACAGAGTAAAGTGTGCCAGAAGTATCGAATATATCTACGAAAAGGAAGGCTATCATTACAAGTAGGAAATCTCCTAAACTAGTCTGATCTGCTGCGTCACCGATTGCACTCATGCCGTTTTCGCCGAATGCCGCCATAAGAGTTTCTTCAGGCATTTCTGGCATACTGATTATGTCACCGAGAGCCGGTGCAGTTGCTTCTACTGCGCCCCAACCTGCGCCACCTGCTAGGAAGTCGTTGTAAGGGTCGTAAGCACCAACTGCCCATGCCCATACTGTTGCTCCAGTAATTCCAATTATCATTGCCCCTTTCTGGCCGCGCGCCATCATCACTGCAATAGAAATTAAAGCAAGCATTGAAATTATTGCTCCGTGTTCCCAAAGAGCCACTGATACAGTGTCTGAAAGTGGAGTAAACGTACTTAAGTCACAATTCAAAGCTGTATCAACACAAACCTCTGCAGGACCTGAGTCGTCTCCTTTCATGACTTTTCCGCCCCAACTTTCGGTTTGGCCTATGTTTACCAGAGTTGCTCCATCGTCTCTAACCCATCCCATTTCTCTTAGACCTATAATAGAAAGGAACATTCCAATACCTGCTCCAGTTGCTATCTTCAAATCTGTAGGTATGGAGTTGATCATCTTGGTTCTCCAGCCGACTTGGGGTAATGACATTATCATGAAAAGAATACCTTCGACAAATACTGCGAATAGTGCGACTTCCCATGCAATACCCATTCCTAATACTACACCAAAGGTGAAGTAAGCGTTTAGCCCCATTCCTGGTGCTAGGGCAAAGGGTAAGTTTGCCCACAATCCCATAACAGTACAACCGATGAAGGCTGCGACTGCCGTGGCGAAGAGTATGTCTGCGAAGGCTTGCTCATTTCCTGCTATAGTCCCATCACCTATTGCGTTAGTCAACATTGCTGGGTTTACTAGCAGGATATAAGCCATAGTTAGGAAGGTTGTTATGCCCGCTCTAATCTCGCCATCGAAGGTTCCGCCCTTCTCTGTATATCCAAAATATTCGTCTGCTTTTGTGTTTTCCATTTTTCTCACCATTTCTTTATTCAGGACATGGCCTGATTATATTCTCGTTGATACATGAGGCCTATGAATAGTTCGGAACACTTGATTCAAGAATTAATGTGGATTGGGGTGCCATTAACAGGTAAATGGATCTCTATTTTTTCCCCTAATTCGGAAAAAATAACACTTCTACTTTCCTCCGGAGCATGAAATAAAATCATATTTTTTGGGCTACAATCCTTAGCAAAATTGCACAATTCAGTATGTCCGGCATGNTTAGATAATTGGAATTGTGAAATGTCTAAATCTATCTTAGTGAGGTTCCCAAAAATGTTTATTTTTCCTTCTTCGAGCAATTTTCGTCCCCCAGAATTCTCTGCTTGATAGCCTGTTAATAAAATTCCATTCGATAGGTCCGACCTTAGACGGTTTAGATACCAGAGCGCGGGGCCTCCGTCTAACATCCCACTGGTTGTGACAATAACGTCTGCATGTAATGCCTTTTTACGATCTGATTTGCTCGAAACCTTTCTAGTCCATTTCCACACTTTTTCAAAATCCTTTACATCTCTGATATGTTCTGGATTTTCAAACCATTTTCTTGTTAGTCTTGTTCCCATTCCATCATAATGGACATTTAGATGTGGGGCTTCCCTATACAATATACGAAGAATATCTTGTCCGCGGCCAGATGCAAAAGCAGGAATTAAGGCTACCCCCCCTCTTTGAACTATTTTTTTAACAGTAGATGCGAATCTAGCCTCTTCTTCGGCTCTGTCTGGATGAATTTTACCACCATACGTAGCCTCTAAACAAAGAATATCACATTTAATCGGTTTGGCCCCGATTGTATTGGGGCTATCTCTTGTATCAAGATCTCCTGACCACAATATCCGGTGAGTAGGTGTTTCGATTTCGATCATTGCAGCGCCGGGCATATGGCCGGCTCTGTGAAGTCTACATTTCCATGCTCCAATTGTAAACCATTCTTGGTAATCATGAGTAACCCACGAATCAAGAGCATATTCTAAATCTCTTTTATCCCATGTAAGAGGATAACCCTCTATTTTGGAAACTTTGTAAGTATCTCTCCACATTATTTCTGAAACTGCAGATGTTAGGCTTGTACCATGGAATCTGACATTGTTAAACTGTGTTAACCACGGAACCATTCCAATATGATCAATGTGGCTATGAGTGATTATTGCATCCGTTATGGGTGGACATTGATCTGGATATTTGGGAGGGCGTGTTGGAGCTAAACCATAATCAATTAACACCCGTGTACCTGTATTATCTTCAATTACGCAGCCAACATTACCAACTTCATTCCCTCCACCCAAAAAATGAAACCGGATCCCTTCCGTTACTTCAGTTCCAGGATATCCTGAAGATTGGCCCGGAGTGTATAGTACCATACATTACCGACAATGGTTAGTATGATGAGGTCTTTGGAACTCCATCCCCTATATTTCCGGTAGAAATATCATGTTATTGATAATTTGTTTGAGATGTCTTCAGAATGTTTATGTCTTTCCGATTTTATAATTTGATTGTATATCGAAATCAGTTGATTTATTGAATATATCTTAACGAAATCTATCTTGTTTTGTTTCCAGTGGAAATAAAGGGGTCGGGGGGATAAATTGAGAACCAAGACCCCTTCATGTGAGCATGGCAAGAGTACCCCATTCAACATTCGTTGTAGATAACGATCGTTGTTTTGGTTGTGCTGCTTGTGTTTCACTATGCCCTGTAAATGCCTTAGTTCTCGAAGATATATTGGCTGTAGTGGATGAACCATCCTGCACTCATTGTAACTATTGCATCCCATTTTGTCCAGTCCACGCCCTCTCTATTGTAAAAATTAGTACCTAAGTATCTTTTATGATATTTGTAATCACCAAAACCCCTCGTTTAACATCATTCTAATAATATGGCGCTTTCACAGAGTATATGGAAATCAGTGAGATAATTTCTCAGTCTAAAAAAATCCACCAATGGATAGTAGAAAAAAGAAGAACAATCCACCGCCACCCAGAGCTAATGTATGAAGAATTTGAAACTAGTAAATTAGTTCAAGAAACTTTGAAAGATCTACAAATCCCATTTCAAAAAGACATCGCTATTACAGGCGTTGTAGGAATTATTGGAAGTGGCGAGGAGCCTTGCATCGCTTTGAGAGCTGATATGGATGCACTACCAATTCACGAAGAAACTGATGTTGATTTCAAAAGCGAAATCGATGGTAAAATGCATGCCTGTGGGCATGATTGCCATACTGCCATGCTTCTTGGCGCAGCAAGAGTTTTGAAGGAAAACGAGCATAAAATAAATGGGACCATCAAATTAATTTTCCAGCCCGCTGAAGAAGGAGGCGCGGGTGGAAAAATGATGAGAGAACAAGGCGTATTGTTAGATCCTAAGGTACAACAAATTTTTGCACTACATGTTGCAGGAACCATTCCTGTAGGCACATTAGCCTCCAAAGAAGGAACCCTTTTAGCTGCAACATCATCTATAAAAATTCTAGTTAAGGGCAAAGGAGGCCACGCAGCCGCACCTCATCACACAAACGACCCTGTAGTCACAGGCTCAAAGATAATAGTAGAACTTCAAACTTTAGTATCCCGTGAATTAAATCCCTTAGAGCCCGGAGTAATCAGTATTACAATGGCAAATGCTGGCAGCGCATTCAATGTTATTCCTTCAACTATGGAGTTACAAGGCACAATAAGATCTCTAACTATTGAGGGGGTATCGAATCTACAAACACGAGTCAAAGAAGTAGCACAATCGATAGCCAAGGCTAATCGCTGTGAAGCAGAAGTATCCTTCCCTGGTAACGACTACCCCCCTACAATAAATGATGCCGGATGCTGGCAATTAGGTAAATCAGCAGCAAAAGAAATACTCGGAGAAGAAAACCTCATAGAAATGCCCGATCCAATTATGGGCGGGGAAGATTTTGCATATTATACAGAAGAAGTGCCTGGCTGTTTTTCTTTCCTTGGGGTAGGCAACCCCGACATAGATGCTGTTTATGATGTACATCACCCCATGTTCAAAGTAGACGAAAAGGCCTTATCTTTAGGCACTGCTATCCATGTAAACACTGCATTAAAAGCATTGGAAAATTTAAATTGATTAAAATTACAATGGAAGATATTATGAAAATCGCCATCATTGGTTCTGGAATAGAAGTCTTCACATGCGGGCATAGATTATTAGATAAAAATCCTAATTTAGAAATCCATATTTTTGATAAAAAAGCTGAATCGGGAATGTATGGCGAAGAACCAGGGTTATTCGACGAATGGCCATTAACTCCCATTAATTGGGTGGGGAGCCTATTTAGTCAACAACCCAAAGAAAACTCAACCGCCATCCGATATTCTTGGTTTGTCAAGGCTCTTTCAATTTCTCTTGCTAAGAGGGGTGCAAATTTTCATTTAAAATCTGTAGTAAAAAACATAGAAAACGGAATAATTGATTTTTCTGGAGCCGGCTATTTAGCATCCGGACAAATGAAATTTGATGATATAATTGACTTCAGAGAATATAATTCTGACAAAGTTTGGTATGGGGGAGTAATGATCTCAAATCCAAAGGTCGAGATTTTTGGAATTAGACCCGATCAGACAATAGAAGTTTGGAGCCAGGAAGAAAAGATTGAGGGCAATTATATACAAAAAATGGAATGGCGAGGAAATAATCCTCGATATGCATTAATTGACAGAGTCAATAAGGGCATTGAGGCAGCAGAATCAATCATATCGGAATAGTTTTTTGTAAAATTTTAGATGCTTAGTGTATTCAGGACCTATTATGGGCGGCGTAGAGAGTCAGACATTGGAACATGTTTGTGACAAGACAAAAAGTACAAGACATGCTATTCTGATTGATCCAGCCGACCAAACTCCAGATACTGCAGCTAAAAGAGCGGTTGCTGCGGTTGCTGCGGGCAGTAAAATGATACTTGTGGGAGGCTCGAGCGATACCGACATGGATAATGTGAATAACACCGTAGTCGCCATTCAAGAAGCATTAGAACTAGTAACTTGGGCATCATCTCAAGACTCCGGCTTAGAAGAAAAAAACTGGAAGGTGCCGGTTGTATTATTTCCCCAAGGTGCCGCTGCACTTTCTCCAGCAGCCGATGCAATTACTTTCATGATGCTAATGAATAGTAAATCTCCAAGATATTTGATAGAAGAACAAGTCGCAGGATCACTATTTATCAAAAAAGCAGGAATTTCGCCTTTGCCGATGGGCTACATCATTTGTGAACCAGGGGGAAAAGCTGGAGAAGTTGGAAAGGCGGATTTAATCCTCTCCAATCAGACAGAAAGAATTTCTGCATATGCGACAACAGCAGAATATTATGGATTTAAAATTATATATTTAGAAGCAGGAAGTGGCGCCCAAACACCAGTATCTCCCGAACTAATCAAAGCAGCGAGAGAATCATGCAACCTGACCATCGTTGTCGGAGGAGGAATTAGAGATGGAGAAACAGCAAAAATAGCATCCGATGCGGGAGCGGATTGGATAATAACTGGTAATTTGACAGAATCTTTTGATGATGCGAACGCCCTACAGAATGTATTGACAGGATTCATATCAAAAATGAATGACTAACTACCCTTTATCGTAGCGATTAACCGGTCTATTTGACTTTCCATATCTAGAATTAGAATCATTTGTTCTTCTTCTACTTTGAGCAGTCTAGCGTTTTCATCTTGTAACTCTTTCGCACGACTCTCTGAAACACCTCCTCCATCTATTCTCCTAATCTTTTCATTTTCCAATTTACTCTCTAGTTGATTATATCGAATTTTCATCACACGCAGTTGCTCTTCAAGATCTGAAACAGAGGTCTTATCTTCATGCTCTAAATCCAGAGATGCCAATTCTAATTCCAGCGCCCTGGCTCGTTGTCTCGAAATCACCAACTCCTGCTCCATTTTCATAGCCTCATCCCAAACAGAAATTACTTCCTGAACTAGTTTTTCATGAGAGATTTTAGCTAACCGCCCTTCCAAAGTATCCTCATCTTTTTCTGAGGAAGAATCGACAGTCGAGGGAGTACTCATCAATAATCAATAAACATCGCAACTAACATGTTCTTGAACCTTGAGTAATACTAGCGGATTATCAGACGAAATTTGAATATTTCCCGCATCGCCGTTTTCGTGGCTTTTATATCAAAGTCGAAGTTCGGCCGCAATATGCAAGCATACCGGATAGACGGGGTAGTTCGCCAAGGAAAGACAAACCAAGATTTTTGTATAGACTTAGTCGCAGAAAATGAAGACCAGGTTAGAGAAAAGATATACTCACATTTTGGCAGTCGTCATGGGGCTAAAAGAAGATATATAACAATTAACTCAATTAATGTTATCGAACCATCGGAATCTTCCGCGCCGGTCGTAGTATCTCATTTTCGCGACAAATAATCGTCTTTAACACGTAACGGTGAAATCAGATAGTCTCTAGGAAGGGTCGTGTTGAAGAAAACATTCATGCGCCAATATTGGCGTATTCAGCAAAGCCAAACCCTGATTTCTATGGGTTTTTGGATTACAACACTGACTCTGTTGATGTGGCCATATGTCAGTTGGAGATTCGAATCTGATAATGAATTACTAGCGATACCTATGACATATTGGGGTCTTGGAGGAATTGCATTATCTGTATTATTAGTAGTATTAATAATCGGATGGGTATATGACGTATTTCTCGGTCTATGGAGAGAGCACCTAACAGTCGTTCAGGAAAGAAACCCGTTTACTACATACAAAGTAAACGCTCCTTTCGGTATGTTACTGGCTCAAACAAATACTATTTTACGTAAACTATCAGAAGATGACGAAGACATAAATCGCCACTGCAATTTCGTTGATAGGTGGTTAGAATGGAACTCTGAACAAGAAATATGGGCAAGAACAATGTCATCTTGGAAAGAAATAGTGGGAGACGAGGACCCATATCTATTCCATCTTTCACCTGAATCGAGAGAAAAATTAGAAGCCGCTGCTAAAGATATGCAAGATTTCTGATTTGGAGGAAACAACTTTGAATTTTGAAAAAATAGTCCAAATCGCCGAGTTAGCAGGTGAAGCTATACTTGAAATTTACAATAAATCTGGCAATATTAAGATTCAGCATAAAGGAGATGACTCTCCTTTGACGGAAGCAGATTTGGCTGCGCATAATATTATCGTAGAAGAATTAAAGAAAATTGACGATACACCTATTGTATCAGAGGAAGGAAACGAGGGAGACCCACTTTCTTCCGATACTTGCTGGTTGGTAGATCCATTAGATGGGACAAAAGAATTTATCAAAAGGAATGGGATGTTTACGGTAAATATAGCATTGATGTCTCGGAAAAAAAACCGATGGGCGCCACTTTTCGGCGTAGTACACGCCCCTGTTACCAAAACCACATGGTTTGGAGGAGTAATAGCTCCTTCAGAACGTAGAGGTCCAGACGGTGCAGGTTTGATGATGGTAAACCCATCATCTCCTCCACTTCCTGTACGCTTAGTAGCTAGTGGTACCCATAGAGGCGAGAAAGACGAACTATTTGCTCAGAAATTAGGGACTTATGACCTTGTCAGAATGGGCTCTTCTTTGAAAGCATGCATAGTAGCAGAAGGCTCTGCCGATTTGTATCCAAGATTCGGACCAACATCATGTTGGGATATCGCTGCAGCTCACGCAGTAGTTTCTGGAGCGGGAGGCATTGTAATAGGGCCATCTGGAAAAAATTTAGATTATGATTTAGTAGAAAATGTTCTAAATCCGTATTTTCTAGTTGCAGCAGATAATCGTTGGACAGAAGATTGGGTTAAATTACAGTAGATTAAATTATTTTATATGTTTTATTTACATAATCCAAACAGACCAAAACCCGTCGATGTGAAATAGCCCCTGTCTTACGCAAACACATGTCTCACCTCGACGCTTTGGAGGCAGAAGCCATCCATATTATGAGAGAGGTGGTCGCTGAAGCGGAAAATCCTGTTATGTTATATTCAGTTGGTAAAGACTCTTCAGTAATGCTTCATTTGGCTAGAAAAGCATTTTATCCGGGGAAAATTCCGTTTCCATTAATGCATATTGATACTATGTGGAAATTTTCAGAAATGATAGATTTCAGGGATAAAACTGCCAAAGATTTGGGTGTTGACCTGATCGTCCACATTAACCCCGAAGGGAAAGAGATGGGGATGAACCCATTCATTCACGGGTCCTCTAAACATACTGATGTAATGAAAACAGACGGATTAAAGCAAGCACTAGATAAGTATCAGTTTGATGTTGCATTTGGTGGCGCTAGGAGAGACGAGGAAAAATCTAGGGCCAAGGAAAGAATTTTTTCGTTTCGAACATCAAAACATCGATGGGACCCTAAAAATCAGAGACCTGAACTTTGGAATCTGTATAATTCACGTAAAAACAAAGGCGAATCAATAAGAGTATTCCCATTGTCAAATTGGACAGAATTGGACATTTGGCAATATATTCACTTAGAAAAAATTCCAATAGTGCCTCTTTACTTTTCTAAGGAAAGACCCGTAGTAGAAAGAGACGGGACTTTGATATTAGTGGACGACGAAAGACTCCCCCTTGAAAAAGACGAACAACCTATGCTGAAAAGCGTCAGATTCCGGACCTTGGGTTGTTACCCTCTAACTGGGGCAGTAGAATCTGAGGCGAATACCCTACCTGAAATAATTCAAGAAATGCTTCTCACTACAACATCAGAGAGACAGGGAAGAACAATCGATCATGACTCCAATGCTTCTATGGAGAAGAAGAAACAAGAGGGGTATTTCTAATGGCTCATATTAGCGAATTAATTTCCACTGATATCGAGTCATATCTTAAATCGCATGAAGAAAAAAGCCTACTCCGATTCATTACTTGCGGTTCTGTTGATGATGGCAAATCAACGTTAATCGGTCGTATGTTATATGAGTCTCAGATGCTTTTTGATGATCAATTATCTGCACTAAAAAGCGACTCGAAAAAAATAGGCACTCAAGGAAATGAGATCGATTTCGCATTATTAGTAGATGGGTTGGCCGCCGAGAGAGAGCAGGGGATTACCATTGATGTCGCATACAGATTCTTTTCCACAGACAAAAGAAAATATATCGTAGCAGATACACCAGGTCATGAAGAATACACCCGAAATATGGCAACTGGAGCATCCACCGCCGATGTCGCCATTATCCTAATTGATGCCAAGCAAGGAGTTCTTACTCAAACAAGAAGACACTCATTTATTGTTTCAATGGTTGGTGTGAAAAAGGTGTTATTGGCGGTCAATAAATTAGATTTAGTTGACTATTCAGAACAAGTTTACAGGCAAATAGTCTCTGATTATTCTGACTTTGCAGAAAGCGCACTCGACATAGATTCAATCACAGCAATCCCAATTTCTGCACTATTGGGAGATAATGTTGTAGAAAGAAGCGAGAAAACACCTTGGTACACTGGAGAAACAATCATCGAGTATCTCGAAAATATCGAAGTTCGAAATCAGAGAAAACAGGCCTCTTTCAGGATGCCAGTACAGTGGGTGAATCGCCCGAATTCAAATTTTAGAGGTTTTTCCGGTTTAATAGCTAGCGGTGAAACGAAAATTGGCGACAAAGTCCGATTGCATCCCGGAGGCAAAGAATCTTCTATAGCAAGTATTGTTACTTGGGATGGTGAATTGCAACAAGCATCCGTCGGACAATCGGTTACGATAACATTGAACGACGAAATCGATGTTTCGAGGGGAGATACCATTGCAGTATCTACAGACCCTTGCGCAGAATCAGATCAGTTCCAGTCTCGTATTTTATGGATGAACGATAATCCTATGATTCCGGGTAGGCAGTATATTTTCAAATCGAATACGCAGACAACGACACTAACTCTTGGGAAATTAAAACATAGAATAGATGTGAACACTCTGAATCATCTACCGGCCAAAACTTTGGAATTGAATGAAATAGGTGTCTGTAATATTTCATTAGACAAGAGAATAGCATTTGATCCCTATGACGATAACCGAACTATGGGAGGATTCATTGTGATCGATAGACTTTCGAATAATACTGTTGGAATGGGGCTTATCGATTTCGCGCTTCGCCGTTCGGAGAATATCCATTGGCAAAAAATGGATGTGTCCAAGGAGTCAAGAGCTGAACAAAAATCACAAGNCGCGAAAATAATATGGTTTACAGGATTATCTGGTTCAGGAAAATCTTCTATTGCAAATATTCTAGAGAAGAAATTACAGGCACTAGGAAAACACACAATCACTCTCGATGGCGATAATATGAGGCATGGACTTAACAGAGATTTAGGCTTCACCGCCGCTGACCGAGTTGAAAATATCAGGAGAGTAGGAGAAGTCGCAAAATTAATGGTAAATAGTGGGCTAATTTGCATCACATCATTCATTTCTCCTTTTGAATCAGAGAGGAAAATGGCACGTTCATTAGTCTCAGAGAATGAATTTATTGAAGTGTTCATAGACACTCCACTATCGGTCTGTGAAGAAAGAGATGTAAAAGGTTTGTACGCAAAGGCGCGTTCTGGAGAAATCCCTAATTTCACAGGAATATCTAGCCCCTATGAATCTCCAGAAAAACCCGAAATTAGAATAGACACCACCAAACAATCTCCCGAAGAAGCAGCTAACCAAATTATTGAATTTATTTTAGAATAATCTAATTGCTTTTGCGACGCATTCTTGACATACGACAACTTCGGCAGTTCAATGAGTGGAGTAGATAAGGCCGAATTGCAGCGTATTGCGCAACAAGTCGAACTTAACCGTCAAAGGATGGAATCTATAGAACAACAGATGTCTCGCTTAGAACAAATCAGACTGGAACAACTCCAAACTATCGAAACATTGTCTGCAATTCCTGACGATGGAGCCAAAGGGGCGATGATCCCTTTGGGTTCTGGCGTCCAAATTGTCACAGATATCCCTCCAAAGACGGGGGCTGTAATTGATATTGGAAGTAGAGTACAAGCGGAAAAACCTCTCGAAGAAGCAATCGAAATTTTAACTAGAAGAACAGAAGAAATTCTTGATATAATGAATAAAATGAAAATTGAGTTTGCCTCAATCGAAGAAACCACAATTTCATTGGCCAACGTTTTCAACGAACAGATAGCCACATTGCAACCAGAAGAAAATCACGAAATACCGGAAAAAAACAGTGAACCNAAAGCAACTACACCGAATAAAGCACCACGTAAAAAGAGGAAGCGTGGTACAGAACTAACTCTTGACGATTGAGTGATAATATGGGATTATTCGACCGTTTCAAAAAGAAAACAAAAGATGCCGTCGATAGAAATGAGATAACAGTTGAAGAGGGTACAAACGAGGCAGCAGAGGCCCTCCAGAAAAGAGAAGAATTATTGTCAGCTGTAGAGAAACTAAAAAGTAGCGATTTCTCTATTGACAACANGCAGGTTTTAGAAACAAAAGAAGATGAATGGGATGATTTTTCCGATGAAAAACCCAAGAACCCGTTTTCTAAAGAAACGAATAAAAAAACTAGGAAAATAGCCCAAAAGGCAGAGAAAATCGATCGTATTAAATCAATACAGCCAAACCCAAAAAAACCAATTGATCGTATGAAAACAACTACTGGTAGAAAGTTGGTACCAGTTGTAAAAGAATTTGAAATAGACTTATCAGATGCTAAAGTAACTAAGGGTGGCCAAATAATTCGTGGAGGGCCCGTTTTAGATAAAATCTTGTTTGAACTTGAAGAAGAACTGCTACAATCTGATATGGGGCATTCAGCAGTCACGGAAGTAACAAGTACATTGAAGGCTAATTTAATAGGTTCACGAATCGATACGCGTATAGGATTAGAAACAATCGTAGAAAAAATAGTTTACAAATCATTACAAAATTTACTTGAAGCAGGATACTGGGATTTCGATAGAACAATTCATTCCTTTGTAACTGAAGAAACCCCTGTCTCAATAATGATAGTTGGTGTTAACGGCACTGGTAAAACAACTACTACAGCAAAAATCGCGCATCGACTTACAGAACAAGGCTATTCTGTAGTTCTAGCTGCAGCAGATACATTCCGTGCAGGAGCCATAGATCAACTTGTAACACATGCAGAAAGAATCGGCGTTAGATGTATTAAAAGTCAGAGAGGAGGAGATTCCGCTGCAATTTCTAGAGACGCTATAGAAAGTGCCAAAGCCAGGGGAGATGATATTGTAATTATTGATACTGCAGGTAGAATGCAAAATAAAACAAATTTAATGGAAGAACTCAGGAAAGTGCATAGAATTGCCCAACCCCATTTGGTATTGTTCGTTGCCGATGCATTGGCAGGAAACGATGCTGTGACTCAGGCTAAAGAGTTTCANAGAATATTAAATTTTGANGGNGTCGCANTGTGTAAATTAGATACTGATGCCAAAGGGGGCGCNGCACTTTCTATAGCACACGCTACAGGCAGACCAATCGTTTTAGCAGGAGTCGGACAAGGCTATAATGATTTGAAGGATTTCGACCCAGAATGGTTCTTAGACTCAATCTTAGAATGACTTTCGCACCGCGTCTTTCATGTATCATGCCCCTTGTGTGCGGTTTGAGATGTCACGTGTAGCTCTTGTTGTAGTTGGCAATTCTATCTTAGAGGGTAGGCTAAGGAACATAATGTCNCGGAGAGGCTGGAGCGTTGAAATCTGTCATGATGGAGATAAAGCGGTAGACGAATATGTTCGTTTAGAGCCTGAATTGGTGTTTCTCACACTAGATTTACCAACAATGGACGGCCATATTGCCGCACTTGAAATGAGAGAGACAGACTCTAAAGCCCGCATAGTTTTTGTTTCTAGTAAAACGAGATTATCCAAAACTCAGGACGCAGCATATTCTTCAGGAGCAGTCCTTACACTTGTTACACCAGTCGCATTCAGTGATGTAGATGAAAAATGGGGAGAAATTATGGGAGATATTCCCGAGGCGCCCGGTCTTCCTGATTTGGATGCCTTGTATCCAGAGTTAGAAGAGCCAGAGCCAGTATTGCCACCTCTTCCTGAACTCCCTCCCCTCCCTCCTTTACCTGCAGAGCCGCCAACTCTAATTGAAAAACCAAAGAAAAAACGCGGACAGAAATTAAAGTTACTAATCTTGTTAACAATACTTATTGGTTCAGGATTAGGCATAGCTCACTATTTGGAATATATCGATATTAAAGAGTATTATGACAATTTACTCGNTTTTTTCAACTAGAATAGCAGGNACAGAATCTACAAATGAGCTTCCTTTTGGAGCACTAGTNAGGACTTCAATTTTTACCGAAGAGTCGTTCAACAACGTTTCNTCATTATTNTCTAGTCGATAATTAAGTCGCCAGCGTTTTAGAACTTCTCTTGCAAGAATGAATATTGTAAGAAGNGAGATCCCAATTGCAGCAAACCAGTATGTAGCATACAGGGCAAGTTCTTCAATTGGCGTAGACATTTATTTTCCTCGTTCAAGAATTGCTTCCCATGAAGCATCGGCATATGCCTTTGCAGCCGTAACACGATCACTTTGGCCATGAATCCCTGAACCAACAATAATGATGTCTGCTCCCGATGTTATACTGTCTCTAGGATTTCCATATCTCTGACCCATTTTTCCCGCTCCAGAATCTAGGTTAATACCTGGTGTCCAAATCATTTGACCCTCACCTACTAAAGCCCTCAATTGAATTATTTCTTCAGTAGAACTTCCGTTACCAATGTATCCAATTACATGAGGCGAGCCTTTTCCTGTTTCAATAGTGTTCTTTGTGTAATCGGGACTTAGAAGGTTACCACGACTTGACATTTGTGCTAATAGCAAAATACCTCCAATCCGTTCTATATCTGCCCAACCCGCTGCAATCCCATCTACAATGTCTGGGCCCGAAATTCGATGTGCTGTTACAATATCTGCCCAAGAACGAATATCATAAATTCCGGCCATTTGATTTTGTGATATTTTTCCAATATCGGCAAATTTTCTATCTTCAAAGAGTAATAAATCTAAGGAAGCTGCTAATTCTGTTAATTTCTTCCAATCATCTCTATTGAAATCCTTTACCATGTCTACATGAGTCTTCAAAGCCGCAATATATGGCCCTACTTCCGTAATTAATTCAATTAAATCAGAGATAGATTCCATGTCTGCTGCTAGACATACAAGCGATTTCTTTTTTGTAGCGACTTCCATAATACGATGAGCCAAAGGATTTGCGCAATTTTCCCATCTTGAACCCCATACTGTCTGAGCCTCCATGTTTCCAAACACATACCATAGGTATGTTAACTCATCGCCTATTTTTATGAGATTAAGCCTATGCTTCGCACCACTTTGATTATTGACGAGTTGTTACGGGAACTACTCATAGGCGGCGGAACCAGATGGGCCAAGTACAATTTTTCAACTTTCAAGTTGCCACTCGAGATATAGAAGGTTTGACCGATGCTCGCGGGGAATCAATCAAAGCAATGTTGAAATCAGATTATTCTATTTTAGTAAATTCTGTAAGGGTGATATTGGGTTATCAGGTAAAATCAAATATTTCTGAGAAAGAAGCAGAACGCGCGATATACGACTTATTCGCAGATCCTATTATTGAGTTCGGTGCTTTGAATCAATCATTAATAGACAATAAAGAATTATTTCCGAAATCTCCTGAAATAGCAATCACCGTTGGATTCAAACCGGGTGTTACAGATAATGCAGGACAAGCAGGTTTAGACGGTTTAACGACAATTTTTCCAGAAGTTACGGAAGGATCTCAAGTTTCTACAACTATGACGTATTTATTTTGGGGTGTTCCGAACGATGTTACACCAACGTGGTTAGCCAGTAAGTTACATAATCAAATGATTGAACGAGCAAGTATTTCTGATAGAAAAGAATGTTTAAACTCAAACTGGCCAAAATTAGATTTTCCAGAGAGACCGGCGTTGATGGAACAACCATCGGCAACAGTCAATCTAGAAGTAAGCGATGAAGAATTAATTGAAATTAGCGAAAAAGGACTTTTAGCCTTAAATTTAGAAGAAATGAAAGCAATACAAGCCAATTATAGAAAACCTACAGTGCGTTCTGCAAGAAAGAAATTAGGTCTTCCAGAAAACGCTCCAACGGATGCAGAACTTGAGTGCCTTGCCCAAACATGGTCGGAACATTGCTGTCACAAAATATTTGCAGCCAACATCCATCATGTAGATCATGAGACCGGTGAAGATACATACATTGATTCATTATTCAAAACTCATATTATGAAACCAACATTGGATATACAATCAGAAGTTGATTGGTTGCTGAGTATATTTCATGACAACTCAGGAGTAATTGCTTGGAATGATTCGTGGAGCCTTTGTATCAAAGCAGAGACTCATAATTCTCCAAGTGCCCTAGACCCCTATGGAGGTGCAATGACAGGGATAGTAGGGGTAAATCGAGATATCTTGGGTACTGGGTTAGGTGCAAGACCGATAGCTAATACAGATGTATTTTGTTTCGGCCCACCAGATTATTCTGGTTACTTGCCTGAAGGCTTATTCCATCCTTCTAGGGTATTCCGAGGAGTACACGCTGGAGTACGAGCAGGCGGTAACGAGTCAGGGATTCCAACTGTAAACGGGGCAATTGTTTTTGATGAGAGATATTTAGGTAAACCATTAGTTTACTGCGGAACCGTTGGCATAATGCCTAGGAAACTACCCGATGGAAGACAGAGCCATGATAAAACTCCAAAACCGGGCAATATCATTTACATGGTTGGTGGAAGAGTTGGTAGCGACGGAATCCACGGGGCAACATTTTCGAGTCTTGAATTGACAGAAGATAGCCCTTCCTCTGCAGTTCAGATAGGAGACCCAATCACTCAAAAGAAAATGATAGATATGGTTTTGGAAGCCAGAGACCTAGGATTAATACAGGTAATCACCGATAATGGTGCAGGCGGGCTATCTAGTAGTGTAGGTGAATTAGCAGAATTAACCGGTGGAGCAGATTTAGATTTAGCCGCCGTCCCTTTGAAACAATCCGGGCTAAGTAAATGGGAGATATTAGTGTCTGAATCACAAGAGAGAATGACAATAGGAATTAATCCGGAAGATTGTGAAGAGTTTGAAAAACTAGCAAAATTACACGAAGTCGAAGCCACTGCGGTAGGGAAATTTACTGATTCAGGAGCCTTTGTTGTACATTATGGTGATGAAACGGTTGCCCATTTACCAATTTCATTCTTGCATGATGGATGCCCTCAATTACAATTGGAATCAGAATGGCAAAAACCAAAACATCGTCCAATTATATTTCCATCCACAGATGCAGTTGAGATGGGAAAAATCTTATCGAGATTGATGGCGAGGCCTAATGTTGCTAGTAAAGAATGGTGGGTAAGATCATATGATCACGAAGTCATTGCACAATCAGTCATCAAACCGTTTTGTGGTGTAAATCATGATGCTCCTGGAGATGCCGCAGTAATCGCACCAATTCATGGAAAAACACAAGGAGCAGTAATTTCAAATGGAATTGTTCCAAGGTATTCAGATATTGATTCGTATGCTATGGCGGCAGCCAGTATAGATGAGGCGTTACGAAATGCAGTATGTGTAGGTGTTGATTTAGAATTAATCGCAGGCCTCGACAATTTTTGCTGGCCAGATCCTGTAGAATCCGCGAAAACACCTGATGGACGTTACAAATTAGCACAATTAGTGAGAGCAAACAGAGCATTAGATGAAGTATGTAGGGCGTATAACCTGCCATGTATAAGTGGTAAAGATTCTATGAAAAACGATGCTACATTAGATGGCGAAAAAATCAGTGTCCCTCCCACGCTTTTATTCAGCTTAATCGGTAATCATTCAGATGTAAGAAAGGCGGTATCCAGTGACTTCAAACAAGTTGGAGACATGATATATCTTGTCGGAGAAACTCACCAAGAGTTGGGTGCTAGCGAATTAGCTTTCATGTTACGCGATGAATCAAATGGAGAGAGTGGGATTGGAGGACGAGTTCCACAGATTGACACATCTAGGAATTTGTCACTCTATCATAGTCTGACGAAAGCCATGACAAATGAATTAGTTTCAAGTGCTCATGATTGTAGTGATGCCGGACTTGCGGCTGCAGTAGCAGAATGTTGTTTTGGATGCGACTCAGGTGCCGATTTAGATATTTCAGATATATTCCATGCAGATATTAATTTGAATGACTGGGGCGCTCTATTCGGGGAGAGCCTCGGTAGGATTTTAGTTAGCGTAAAACCAGAAAATTCTAAACTTTTTGAGGCTTCTATGGAAGGACATGAATGTAATTACTTAGGTAAAGTTAGCACTAACGATGAAATAACAATTACAAACTCAAATAGTCCTGTTTTGGCTGCTTCAATGTCTGAACTTAGAGACTCTTGGAAAGGCACCTTGAACGGAGGTAGAAATTAATGATGATACCTAGAGTGGCAGTTCTTTCTGGTTTTGGAATTAATTGTGAGACGGAAACAATGGCGACTTTCGAAATGGCAGGAGCCAAAGCAGACAGAGTTCATGTGAATAGACTAGTCAATGGAGAATTAAATCTAGAAGATTACCACATTATGGCTGTACCGGGGGGCTTTTCCTTCGGCGACCATTTGGGAAGTGGCAGATTGATGGGCAATAGGCTACGTTTCGGACTGCGTGAACAAGTGAGAAATTTTGTCAAATCCGGTAAACCAGTAATTGGGATATGCAATGGCTTTCAAGTACTTGTGAAAATGGGATTATTACCTGGTGACGATGATGTCAGTTTAACTCAAACAGCATCCTTAGCGTTGAATGATTCGGGCCATTATGAGAATCGTTGGGCTACGTTAGAGTTCGATTCCCAAAGCCACTGCATTTGGACTAAAGGAATGACAAGAATCCGAGTTCCCGTACGCCATGGTGAAGGAAAATTCGTAACAGCTGACAAAGGTCTTCTTGATGACTGGCGTGAAGCAGGACAACTAGTTGTAAAATATGTAGATCCTTCAAGTGAATATCCTTCCTCAAGTGACGAAGTATTACCATATCCAATTTCTCCCAATCAAAGTTGGAGAAATATTGCAGGTGTATGCGATCCATCAGGATTAGTATTCGGTTTAATGCCCCACCCCGAAGCAAACCATTCAACATGGTTAGGCGCAACTTGGACTAGAGAAGATATAGAACATGGTGAAGGAGAAGGTATGATAATATTCAGAAACGCCGTAAATTATGTTACAGAAAATTTCGATAATTAAAATGAAAATCTTCATCCAATAGACATCTATCGGCATTATTATGACAACTCGTGATGCAACAGAATTATTCTCTGAATGGGCTCTAAGAAACAGAGATGAGGGAATGGAAAGTGGACACGCAAATTCAGTCAATGAAATGTTAAATATTGCAATCCCAATACTTGAAGAACCATTTTCAGCGATAGATGTGGGTTGTGGAAACGGTTGGGTGTGTCGTAAATTACAATCAAATGATAATTGTAGTAAGGTAGTCGGAATTGACGGTTCCATTGAAATGATTACCAAGGCCAAACAAAAGGGAGGAGGCGAATTTCATTTAGCAAAACTTCCGGGGTGGACTCCCTCACAGAAGTTTGATTTCATACATTCAATGGAATTTCTATATTACTTGAAAGACCCTCTAGAAATGTTGAAAATTTTCTTCAACGAATGGCTGAATGATAAAGGGGTTCTGATTGCAGGAGTTGACCATTATTTGGAAAATGTAGAAAGTCACGAGTGGCCAAAATCCCTCAATGTACATATGACAACACTGAGTGAAGAACAATGGAGACAAGGTATGGTTGATGCCGGATTCACTGATGTTGAAACACGACGCGTAGGAATCAAGTCAGGGTTTGTAGGAACGTTAGCAATCATCGGCCGTAAAGATTGAAATTACTCGTCGTCTTTATGGATATATCCCGCCACTCCCAGTGTTAGTGTTAGAAGCAGTGTAATAATTGCAGGTGCTAACATTTCAATTGGTGGAACATCTCCTCCATAGCCCGAATCACCGGTTATAGCGCCCATTCCTCCGAAAATGATTAAAATTACCGCGGGAGACATCATCGACATTTTTGCAAGTTCTTTACCGGAAACAAATATTCCTGTACCTATTGCCATTACTCCCAGTGGCATTAGATGAAGTGCCCACATTTCTTCATATGCTGCATCGTGAGCTAGTACATTTTCTTCGCCGCCCCAGCCTACTGCTGCCCATTCTTCTCCACTAGTCATTCCTAAAAGCGACATAATTACCACCATAGTTCCTACTGCAATCATAAATTTTTGAGGGTCTAGTATTTCCTTCATTTCCATATATTTTCCTCCTAGTTTAAGCATAACACGCTTTTGGACTCACATCGTCACACTTAGTGTATATATCTTTTCTTTAAAGATGACTTCAATCAAGAAACTTGAATGGTTTGAACGATTTCCCAAGGCCATGACAGACCCAAACATCACAGTTCAAGAAGAAGCAACTGTGATCGAGATATTATCATTATTGCATCCTAATGCAAAAAAGAATTCTTTACGAAGAATGGTAGACCACGGCCGTGTAATCGCAGATGGAGTTAAAGTAAATAGGGGGAATACAAAAATTTCTCCTGGTACCACGATTACAGTACTTTCAAAATCAGATGGTGATGAAACCACTGGCAAATATAAAACTACAATTCCTGAACCAGAAGTGGT
>NYXJ01000075.1 GCA_002685315.1 Methanobacteriota archaeon | reverse complement strand
TTTAGCCTCTATTATTGAATTAATTCTGTTTCCTAGCTTTTTTCTCCATCCATCAGAGGAAAATATATTCCCATTTTTATCCCCTACTTGCCATGATAATCCTACTGAGTTCATTGCTGTAATTGAATCGTTACCACATTGAATAGATTTTCTACCACTATCGATAATTTCAGTTATAGATCCATTACTATGCCCTAATAAAAATCCATTATTAGTTTTAATTCCCATATTTACAGGGCTATCTCGATCAGTTTTACTATGCGATATATTGTATTCGTCATCTATTGTCAATATCCCACACCTGGGTCTACCAATGCCTAAAATTATCTTATGATTTTGTTTTCCCATAAACCAAGGTTTTTCTTCAAAATCAATATTTGTAATTAACTTTCCACCCTTGTCAAATATGAAAAATGTTGTTTCTGTATAATCTTGAACTTCAATTTCATATAATGAAGAAGTAACAAATATTTTTTCTCTATTAATTTCAATCATGTCACTAGAACCACCTATATCTACAGACCATTCTATTGCCCCATTTTCTTTATCTATTGCATGTAATTCTGCAGAAGCAGTTAGATAAATTCTCTCATCAATACCTAAATCAGAAATAGGTCCTTCAACTTCTGTAGTCCATTTCTCTTGTCCTGTATTGGTATCCCAAAGTGTTATTCTCCCTATTTTTGATCCAGCAAGTAAAAAGTTATCACCCATATTTAGAGTAGTACATTCACTACCTAAATCTCTCACAAATGACGCCAAATCTTCTATTGGTCGTATTTGCATGTTCATCGTAAAACCATCTTTATTTTCTTACTTTCGTATTCAAGCCGATAAATCATATAATTTCTCAACTTTTTGCTTTAGATATTCAACAAAATCGTTTGGTGATGGCGGACGACCAGTAGCTTCTTCAACTAATTCTGCAGGAGTTATTATGCTGCCCCTTGAATGTATATTTCTTCTCATCCATTCCAATAATGGTGTAAAATTACCAGTTCTTATATCTTCATCATGATTCGTTAAATCTTTTCTTGCCGCAGTAAGTAACTGAGCCGAGTATAAATTTCCAAGTGTATAGGTAGGGAAGTATCCAAATGCACCAAATGACCAATGAATATCTTGTAGGACTCCCAGTGTTCTATTAGGTGCTCTAATCCCTAAATATTCTTCATACATTTCATCCCATACATCTGGCAGGTCATCTACTTCAATCTCTCCAGCTATTAACCTCTTTTCTATTTCATATCTTATCATAATATGCAGATTATAGGTCGCTTCATCTGCTTCAACTCTGATTAAACTAGGCTCTACAAAATTTACTGAGCGCCATAATTCGTCTGCAGACACATTTTTCATTTGCTCAGGAAAGTATTTTTTCCATGTTGGAAGTGCCCATTCACAAAATTCTTTCGATCTACCTACTTGATTTTCCCATAGGCGACTTTGACTTTCGTGTACTCCTAATCCATTAGCAGAACCAGCTGGTTGAAAATCTAAATTTCGAGGCCTTCCTTGTTCATACAGTCCATGTCCTGTTTCATGTAGAGACCCATATAATGAACCAAATGGATCAGATTCGTCATATCTGGTTGTCCACCTAACATCATCTGGATTTGGGCCTCCACAGAATGGATGGGTTGATGCGTCTCTTCTACCTGCTTCAAAGTCAAAACCTATNGATTCAGAAATTGATTGGGAAAGCTTCTCTTGACCTTCTTTACTCCAATTATTCTCATGAACCCANGACATTTCNGGTTTCTTTCCATTTTCAATGACCTTTTTNACTAATGGTGCNACGTTTTCTCTAAGTCCAGCAAATAATGGGTCAACTTTTGATACNGTTAATCCCGATTCGTATAAATCTAGTAATGCATCNTACCTCACTTCTTGAAATCCTAAATAATCTGCTTTTTNTCTGGACATTTCTACCATTTTGGCTAGATCATTTCTGAAGATAGAAAAATCATTTTTTGCTCTTGCTTCNGTCCAAGAAATCTGAGATTTTGATTTATGCATAGCCATTTCTGCTACAAAATCNGTAGGTAANTTGGTAGCCTTGTTGTAAGAATCTCTTGCTAATCTAACATTTCCTCTCTGAATCTCATTTAGATTGTTATCCTTCTCTAATATTTCAAGTAATTCACCAATNCTTGAATCAGTTAATTTTTCATGACCGGTTCTTGAAATCCAAGATAATTGTTCTGCTCTTAATTTTGCAGCCTTTGGNGGCATTAGAACTTCNTGATCCCANCCNAATAATCCTCCAATTTGATTAACTAAGTCAATATCCTTCAACCTTTCTAATAGTTCATCATAAGCATTCATAACTACCCGGAATAATTATGTTAAATCAACCCCTTCGATTGAGATTCTCAGAATAGGTANTGAATTAATATCTCATAAACCAAAAGATTCTCTTAATATCAAACCTATCAAGAAAGAAATCATTGTTACTATTAATAGGATGATTACCATTTCAATAAATCTTCTNTTGAAAGATTTATCTTGAGCAACAGATACATAAAAATTAAACAACGCAATAATCAATAGCCCAATTATAAAAGTGATGATTAGTGCTTGGATATGTGGTTCTAAGCCGAAAATAATTTCGCTGTTATCAGTTAATAGTAAGTAAGGTATTACTAATAGAAATACTGTAATTATATATGCAGAACCTGTAAATAATGCTGCTTTAATTGGTGAACGATTTGAATTCTCTTCCTTCGTTGCCAAAAATTCTGAAGCAGCCATACTGAAAGAAGCAGAAATACCTGTTACTAAGCCGGCCAATGCAACAACCCTCAATTCTTGAAATGCAAAAGTAAGTCCNGCCAATGCACCTGTAAGTTCAACTAATGCATCAGATAATCCTAGTATAATGCTACTTAGATANTTTAAAGNATCCTCTTCCAATAATGACAAAAGCTCTTTTTCATGTTNATCTTCTTCTTCTGCAATATCGTCATAACCCAGATCTCGATATTCTNGAGCAGCATTTTGCTCTGTTTTCTCCATTAATTTTAAAGAAAAAGTGAGTCCCAAAAAAATNGAAGTTATTACATGAAAATATACTCTGAACTTTGAATAATCAACATCTTCTCCAGTTTTTTCCTTGAGTAAATTATAGTGATTATTTTCTTGTATAGAGATTTTCTGTAAGAGATTTTTATTTTCAGCCTTTTTCTCTCTATTGGCCAGCCTTCTGTAAACTTCCATTTCGGTTCTTTCCATTCTCTGAAGTCGAATTAATCGCCTTCGTTCCACCTTGTTCACAATAACTCTACTTAAGTAGGAGTTATATCAACTAATCTATCTATTTTTTCATTTTATCATTTAACTAATTAATAAAAATTAAACGAACTACAATAGCAAAGACTCTTGAGCGGTTTAATTAGCGCCCGATATATGTCTAAGAGGATGCTGAGTTTATGCTTGGCACTTTTAGTAATCAGCCCATTATTATCTGGTTGCATGGATAAAGCAATTTCAAATCCTGAAATTGAAGATTCTCATTGGTTACCGCCTGTTGAAGAAAGATCAGATATGCAATATCAAATTGATGATGTATTTAGCCGAGTATCATCTAATGGCTCATACGATATAGGGCCAGTAAAGTCAGTTTATGTTTCTGTACCGTCCATTACTGTAAGCGATGGTGGTGCGGGATTAACTGGGGATGCTGTGGTCCACCTTGGATTATGGTTGCCAATAATTGAAGGATGTGACTATGATTCTGCAGAAATATCTGAAGATTGTCAAGTACCTATCATCGCAGAAATAGGACCATATTATGACGATGGAGATGTAGATGCCCTTACTCCAGCTGATAGGTTAGGTCGATTTTTAATAGAAAATTTTGTACCTCATGGATATGGGGTTGCTCAAGTTAGTGTATTTGGTACTGGAGAAAGTAATCATTGCATGGATTTAATGGGTTTAGATGAACAAAGAGGTATCGACGCGGCTGTTGAATATTTAGGAATCGCTCCCTTTTCTAATGGGGCGGTCGGCATAATTGGAAAGTCATATGATGGCTCTACTCCTTGGGAAGCCGCAGCTATGGGCTCTGAATATCTAAAGACAATAATTCCAATGTCTGGCCTAATTGGGGCACATGATTTAATGTGGCGTAATGGAAGTATGGAGGCAAGAGGAGCAATTATGCATAATGGAGTCTATGGAAGCTTTGGTTTAGATGGCGATTTGGAAGATGCCGAAAATGCATGTGAAGGATATTTAGAAGGATATTATGCTGGACCTGCTGCATACTTATCAGGAGATAATCTTGCATGGATTGGAAGTGATTATTGGTCAGAGCGAACTTTCCTTGAAAGAGCACTAGAAAATTATAACGGTTCCATCTATATCATTCATGGTATGCAAGATTGGAACGTTGACCCTCATATGGCATTTCCAACACACAATATCTTTCGCGATGCAGGTTTTGATGTGAAGGGCCTTTACGGTCAATGGGGTCACGACTATCCAGATAGAGAAAGCGGCCATTCAGGGCTATCTAGTGGCAGGGGCGCTGAAGCCTTCCCATTTACTTTGAGATGGGATTGGGCTGATGATTTACTAGAATGGTTCGATTATTATCTTAAAGAACTAGGTCCCGAGCCGAGGCTTATAGCTGAAATACAAGATAACATTGGAGGTTGGAGAGTTGAGCAAACCTATCCTCCTTTAGATCAAGAATTACTACAGTACGACATGGATGATTGTGATGTAATAGGAGGTGGAGAAACCATTACTTCGACTTCTCAATTATCTATCGAATGTCCATTTTTTGAATATGAAACTAGAATTATTGGTACACCAACCTTCCACGTTGAAGCGACAATATCTTTACTTTCTACAAGTGGTCATCTATTCGTAGAGATGGTTCAAGCGAGTAATGGTATGCACCTAGGTCATGCTGTAATGGATTTAAGATTCCATAATGGTGGTAAAGAGGGAGAATCTCTTTCACCCGGCGAGACCGTTATTGCTAAAATGGAATTTTTTGGTATGGATGTAGTGATTCCAGAAGGTGACGGCATTCACCTTTTGGTAACACAAACTGGTGAAGATTACATCCCAAGTCCTGTTTCAACTATGGCAGTAACTTTAGGGTTAGGTACTAGTAGTATCTTGACATTACCTGTCTCACAAACAGATTGTGATAAATTATTTCTTCCGCCAATGCAGGAACCTTATCCTCAATGTTTGGTAACAATACAATAGTAATATTTTTTTGACACTATAATGCGAACTCTTGATGCCAAATATCGATTCCGAGGTGTCATGGTGGCTACAGATTCACGGGTCAATGTGTCCGTTTCAGATCGTATATTAGCCCATCTTTGGGAACAAGATCACCAAGCTGATCATTATCTTGTAACATTTGAAATGACTAGGCCAGGGATTGCAGAAGTATGTGCTCTTCATTTGCCAAATGTCTCACGTTCTATGAGAGAGTTGATTTCAGATGGTTTAGTATCAGAACACACTAGAGCGGTTAGAGGTGAAGAACGTCGTCAAAAAACATGGCAGTTAACCGAGGAAGGGCGTAAAAACGCTAGAAACAGTGTCGAGAAATTACGTTCAATGAAGATTTTAATCCGAGACAAAAAAGGTAAACTACTTGAGATAAGAGCAGATGAAGCATCTAAGAAATTACAAACAGAACTCACACTATTGCAAGTTTTGATGCATGCCCAACACGAAGGTGTATTGAATTTTGGAGATATTAGATTCGGTGCAATTATACGCTCAGAAGAAAAGATTACACCCGGTTCTATCTCATTACTTTCGGGAGCCCACTCAACTTACCATACTAGACCACCTGAAACTAGAGAAGTTCATGGTCGTTCATTGGAGAAGGAAATAATCAATAAGTGGTATCAATCAAAGACTCCCATGTTTGTTCTTTCCGGAATTGCTGGTTGTGGAAAAACTACTCTAGTTTCATTTTGGATTGGAAATCTGTTTTCCACAAATAATAATATCCAAGCTATGTATTATCCTTGTCAGCCTTGGGATACTTCGTTAGGTATAGCAACTAGTCTATTGCACCGTGTAGGAGTGGGTTCGGATGATATATCTTCAGACCCTTATGGTATTTTGGAATCTCTCCCTCTTAAACCAGGAGCGATTTTTAATATTGACTTATTTCGCAGAAGATTAACTGCTCATTTGTTAGATGAAAAGAATTTATTAGAAAATAACTTTTCAGAGATACTTGTTATTCTTGATGATGTGCATAATATAGGTACAGATGGTGCTAACTTTTTCGGCGCATTACTACAAGTATCGGAATCAACAAAAATGCGACTATTACTTATTTCCAGATCTAATCTTGCTTTTTATGACCGGCGCGATGTACATACCAGAGGCAAAGTCGAAGAATTAATTTTATCCGGCTTAAATTTAGAGGAAATTAAAGAATGGTTAGATGATTTAGAAATATCAAATAATGCACCAGTTGAAGAGATTTTTACAGTAACGGGGGGACATCCTCTAGCTCTTGAATTATTAGAGATATACGGTAATACTTTACATGAAGATTGGCTTAGATTTCTTGACGAAGAGATTCTCGATGTATTGCCAAAAGATCATAGAGAATTATTAGCTTTCTTAGCGGTTTCAGATACACCGGTTCCCTGGAAAATTTTAGCAAAAGCCTCAAATTTTAATGGAACACCCCCTAAGAATTTAATTGAAAGAGGTTTAATGTTGGAATTAGAAGGAGGTATGTGGTTACATGAAGCTCTTCGTTCTCGGTTACTAAGAGAAGTAGGCACACCTCTTGCCGATAGAGCCAAAAAATTAGGCTTGAACTAATTCATATATTTTCCAAGCCACTGGTCGAACATGGGTTTTGGTCTTGCCCCTGTCATCTGGTCAACAACCTGTCCATTGTGGAATAAGACCAAAGCAGGAATACCTCTGAAACCAAATTTACCCATTGATAGAGGATTCATATCTGTGTTTACTTTAGCGATTGTAATATCTCTTTCTTCTGCAATTTGATTTAGAATAGGTGCAATCATCTTACAAGGTCCACACCAAGGCGCCCAGAAGTCCACCAGCACCCATTCACTACTTTTCGTCACCATAT
>NYXJ01000074.1 GCA_002685315.1 Methanobacteriota archaeon | reverse complement strand
TTCCTGAGTTTTAGATTATCGGCTCAAAATTTCTTAGTTGTATTTGGTACAGTAATCGCAGTTGGATTATTTTTCATCTACCTACTTTCAATTACTGCTCTACCAGCATTACTAACAATTCTGAAGCCTCAAAAGATTGCCATAGCAAAGTCTGTTAAAATTGAAGAAAGTAAATTTTCAATTTGGTCAGGAGAACAAGCACTCAATCCAATGACTATCATTATCGCTGCTTTACTAATTTCTTTACCGATAGGTGCAGGAATATCTCAACTAGAAATTGGTTTTGATTTCAGAGATCAGTTAGATGAAGAAATTCCGGTTGTAGCTGATTTTCTTGTCTTGAGTGATGACTTTGCTGGCCAGAATACTGCTCCTCTTTATGTTGTAATTAATACAGAAGTATTCAGCGATACTGGAAGAGCTAGTTATCTTGAAGTAATGTCTGTTTTAGATGCAGACACTAGTATTTCTGAGCAAACTGGTGTATGGGAATTATTAGAATTAGAAGCCACTAGAGATGGTGAATTAAGAGCAATATTAGATACTTTAGATACAGATAGTCCTGAGTGGTTACAATTACAAAATTGGGTTGATGCTAATCAAGACTTGACTTTTAGATATCTAAGGGCAGATTTCAAACAAACTGTGATTAGTTTCTATGCACCATCTTTAGATTGGCAAGAAACAGTTGATTTCGTCACAGGTTTAAATAATGAATTGAATGCAAATGGAGGAGAATACAAAGTATCTGGAAGAGGATTAATTCTTGCTCAAATAAGTGAAGATGTGGCAATATCTGCAGTAGCATCTACAGGAATAGTTGCAGGAGTAATTTTACTTATGCTTGTTGCAATCAATGTTTCAAGGGAAGAGACTCCCCGAAGAGGAATGCTCAAAGGATTCGTAATGTGGCTACCTCTTGCAATAGTTGTTGTTTGGGTGTATGGATTAATGGGTTGGCTTGGATATCAATTAAACTCTCAAACAGTGACAATAGGAGCACTGACTTTGGGATTAGGAGTAGATTATGCAGTTCACTTTGTAACTAGGATGGATGAAGAGATTGAACACAACCCAACTGCAGGAATAGTAAATTGGGTTTCTTTGACTAATGCAACCACAGGAAGGGCCATGATGGCTGCTGCACTAACTACTGCCGGAGGATTTGCAGTACTCAATCTAAGCTCATTATTGCCATTGAGATTATTCGGACAGGCTTTCGTAATTGCGATCCTTTTAGCACTAGCTTCCAGTATTATCTTACTACCATGTCTGATGAGTTTGTTTGGCTTACTTCCTAAGGAAGAAAGGACCCCCTCCAGTTATACAGATTAATTAACATACTTAGAATATAAAATTAAATTCAAATACATTTTTCAATAAACTATCTATATATTTAANACCCCAGCGTCCACCATTTACTACAAATCTTGTCGATGATTGTCATCGTTTTGAGAAATTAGAGATATTATCCATAGATAATCTAATAATTGCAACCCCGATAATTCCACTTAAAGCGAAAAGAATCATTGCAGAAATACCTGGAGAGGAAATAGCAACTCGTATAATAACAGTACATAAAACAAAGCCAGTATTCCTTGCTAGATTGCCAAAATCAGTATAAAACCAATATGAGATTAATAGAATCAATATATCTGCAAGAATCAAAGATGTAAAGAAATCCAGAAAGAATATTTCTCTATTAACTCCTCCTTTGCCTTCTAATACAGACTCAATCCATCCCGACATTGATGTAAATGTGATTGTTAAGAAAACTATCAACATCAACAGTGCAATTATTTGCTTTGAATAAATAAAGGATGATAGTTTTTCAGAATGCAAATTATCATTTTTTATCTGTTTACTAATATTGTGATATACCAAAGAGGTATAGAAAAGTACTAAGAAAGCAAAACACTCTAAAATTAGAAATCCCAAATCAGCATCTATATCCCATCCCTCATCAAATTCAATATCTGATAGCCTTTTCAGAATATCTCTAACAACAAGAAGAGTGGCAATTTCATATTGTTTTCCAACAGAAGAAGAAAATGATTCTGGAATGGTCCGTATTAATTGATACACTTCATAAGCCAATAAGATAGAAAATGGAGTATACAATGAAGATAAAGGAGAATTAAACATACCCATATTTTCTTCAGAAAGTTTCAATGAATTATTCTGAATTAAAACCCAAAGCAAGAGATGACCGAAAAACCCNATAATTGCTAGAATAATAGCCATTTTTCTAATTTTATCATCTGTATCATTTCCTAAAAAGAGTTCATACTGCCCCTTCGTTGAGAATTTCATGAGTGTTCTTATAACCATTCACTTTTTATTGCGAGTTAAGGTAAAAAATACAAAATTAGGAATAAAATTCAATTCAATTTTTTAAGATGTAATTCTGATACAACTCTCCCAGAGGATTCAATTGCTGCGCCAACGGTCCCTATTGGTCGAGCGAAACCATCTCCAATGATCGATACTCTCTTTGTATGGATAATTTCACCAGGACCTTCTACAGAGTTGGCAAATTTCCAATAATGAGACTGCCAATTTGTTGAGTCAACTCCCAATTTATTAGTAACAAAATGTATAATAGTTTGTGAATCAAATTTGTCCCCATCAAAAGCATCATCATTTTTGATTCTGATTTCTAACACTCCAGAATCTCTGGAATGGTAATATGATTCCCAATTTTCTGGAAAGTTATGAATTTTATCAGACGGACCCCAAATAACCCAAGTTGAGTNACTCTCTCCAAAAATTTCCAAATCTAATGAGGCACAAACATCAATCGCTTGTTCAATAGGTAAAGCAACTATAACTCTATCATAATGATATTTTGTTAAACTGTCTTTATTATTGACAGTAATTTCCACTGAATCATCTTTTTCGTCTAAATTAATCACTTTACACCTATAATTGACTTTCACTTTTTTATTCAAATTCTTGATTATTTCGTTCAGAGGTTCTATAGGANTCAAAGAGTTTTCATCCATTTTAACCAAATTCAATCGAATCCATTCTGCAATATATCTTTCGAGCCATTTCGGTAGAGAGTCAAGAGACTTCGAGCCAATATGGATTGAATAGTCATTTGTTATTTTTTTTGAAGATAATCTCCCACTGGGCCCTCTTCCTTTATCCCATATAGTAACTTCATGACCTAGTTTCTGTAGTAACATTGCTGCAAAACTCCCTGAGATGCCCCCCCCGATAATCCCAATTTTCAATTTATTTTCTAATGTTGATTTTTCAGTCCAATTTCTATATCGTTCTAAATTAATTCTACTTTGATGTATCTCGGTGGTTCTTTTTCTTACATTTCCCGTAACTACATCAAATGGAGAAAAAGGTCTATCGAATAGCCCAAAACACCACATTACTCCTGCAATAGAGTTAGGATCTCTGCCGTCAAGAGCATATCTATTATTAAAAATCAAAGATGTATTCATTGCTTTTTTTGGATCTTTTATCCAGTTAGCGAATGCTTTTCCCCAGGTCATTCTGACATTATTATGCATCACTCCATGTCTAATCAGTCCAATTTGCGTACTATCCCATAGGATATCTCCAGAATCTCCAAACTCTAACAAATAGGGTGACTTTTCGTTGTGAGTAAATACTCTTTGACTCCATGAAATTTTGGCCCATTCTGGTAAATTATTCCAGCTCTTCGGTTCAATTAATTTATGACAATGGTGTTGAGCATGCTCTCTGAATATCAATAACTCATCGAGAAATTTTTCAGCACCTTTACCACCTATTTCAGAAGCTTCTCTGGCAACTTTCGTAACAGCAATCATTCCGTGATGTATGTACGGAGACATCCCACTAACTCCAAATCTATTTGTAGCATTATTTCGTGTTTTGTGGTAACTTGTTAAACCGTTTTCACACCACTTTTCCCAATTACTAATTGCTGCTCTGTAACCACCTAGGAAATCTGTTACTGGAACTACTGTAGGGTCAATATCGCAAGATGAAAGAATTTTCCTACCACCATCTATCGAAAGTTCTTTTCGAATATCCACCGGTGTAAATGGAGGTTTCCAATACGGAGGAAGACGGATTATATTCGTATTAATTACGGGCCAATTCAAACTCACTCGCTGACGAAACTTCTTTTTTGTAGCATTTTTGAATCTGAAAGGTCTATCCAAACTTTTCCCAAAAATAGTTCTAGGCAATACACAATTTGAATCAACTTCTATTACTGAATTATGTTCATTTAAAGATTTAATCCACTTTTTCCAAGGATTTAGATCTANCAAATCAGTCACAACAATTGCCGATTGCAGAGATAGGTCTTTGACTACAGGTTCTCGATGATTTTCTCTAGAAATATGAACCAGAAAATCAACCCCTAATTCTTCAGCACGGTGAGCAATATCTGCTGCTCCTTCCATCAAAAATCTATGATGTCTNTATGACGCATGAGGATATCGTTCGTCTATACCTTGGTATACTAACAAAGGGAGATTAAGTGAATCAGAGATCAAGCGAGCAACATCAAATGTTGGACACTCGTCAAGTCTTATTGCACCCCTCATCCAATGTAAAACAAATGTTGGATTCTCGACTTTAGGACCTTGATGAAATAAACATCTCTCTGAAAGATGGGGAGGTAATGCAAAATCAGAAATCATAAATGTAGCAAATAATTTGTTTTTTTCAAATGTTGTTTTTAATTTTTTATTTGAAAGCAATTTTTTAGAGANCTAAATCCNCCAGCATCCACCATTTAGAGTCCATGTCATTTCAGATGAACTGGCATGAGAACAGTCAAGATAAACAAAAAATATATNAAAAAGGTAGTTCTGCGAGTTTTCATGTATGCGTGGCTCATGGATTTAATTTCCAAAATAGCAGGTAGAACTGCCAAAAAAAATATGGAAAAACTATCTTTAGACGATAAGGAGAAAATCTAACTAGTTGATTAAAATGTTTTCTTTTATCTCCAGAATATTCAAAAAAAAATCAGAAAAACAAAATGCGAAACNGGCTGAACAGTCAGATATTGACTTGACGATAGAGNGTATTGATTGGATAACTTCTACAATGTCAGCAACTGATAGTTGGAGAAGAGGGTTTGCGAAGATGAAATCGGATATCACACAGCACCCAAATTCNTACGGGATGAATTTGGCTTGGGNAAATTGGCAATCGATGCAAGGTGGATATGGCAGTTGGTCTGACTATTACATTCCTAACGAGGATTTTGAAACTCAAAGAAAACTTAACGAAGAACTACAATCATATTGTACTGCATTATCACTAACTCTCTCATCATATTCAACAAAATAAATCTAGTATAAATTACTCATTCAAATCAACCAGCGTTCACCATTTAGATAATAATGAAAAAATAATCTAAGCAGTTTGATTCAGCCAATCAAGACATGCCTGATGCGTACATATTGGTGGATTAAAAAGAATTTTATCGTCAGGATTAATTATATCAATTAATAGATTAGAATTTGAACCTTCAGATACTTCAACGATGGAACTAGTAGAAGCTGGTAGGTAATCTTCTCCTGTACTTGCAAGTGATAGACGAATTGTATGGCCTGCTTCTATTTGAACATCCATAGCAAAGAATTCCATCTTAGCATTTATTGTATCAAAGATTGGCAACCATGTCTGTTCCTGATTACCACCCTCATGATATCTTAAATCCATAATTGCATGTCCAATGTGGATACAATATCCTTCTTCGGAACAGTCCTCTAATAATGCATAAATTTGACCACCAACAGTTGCTGTTGAAACATCTATATGCAATCTCGGCAATCCTGAAATCCAAACATCTTCATTAAATGCCTCACTCTCATAAATAGGTCCAAAATTTCCATTTGGAAGTATTGTGGTTGTACCTCCTGCCACATTCATTAACCCTCCTCCAAGATCCAGCGAAATTATCTCCATATCTTGTGGAGGGTACCTATCTTCAATTCTCCATTGACCTTGATTGGATTGTATTTCTACAAATAATCCTGGCTTATCACCAACTCCTTTGAGATACCAATCAAACCATTCTAGTAAGTCTTGCATCCAGTCGAACCTAACCATTTGTGGANATGCCTCTCTACCTCTACCNTCTCCTGAACGATCAAAATGATAATCCGGTCTATCTGGATAATCATGGTCCCATTGACCAAAGAGTCCTTTAGATTCAATACCTACGTCGATTAACTGATTAATTACTGGAATAGCCATATGAGGGTCTACATTCCAGTCATGCATTCCTTGAATGAGATATACGGAACCATCATAATTTTGTAGCACTCTATCTAAGAAGTATCTTTCTTCCCAATATGAACCTGCGAATTCGCCACCCCACATGTATGCAGCCACTCCAGTACCTGGGCCAATGATATAGTCAGGACATAAGTTTCCAATATCTTCTTCGTCACCATCAACACCATATGACCCATAAACTCCATTGTGCATTATTGGGGCTCTAG
>NYXJ01000073.1 GCA_002685315.1 Methanobacteriota archaeon | reverse complement strand
GGCGGACAAGGAATTGCAATGGTTATCGAATCTATCTAAATTACCATTGCTATAATCTCTTGAATGTATTTCAACATACTAATGCTGATGATTAGTATGAATAGACCAGTAATCGCTTTTACTGGTAAGTATTTTATTGCATATTTGGCTCCCGAAAAAGATAAACACATAACCAATAATGGNACAAATATTCCTATTTTTGTAGCTTCTTCTATTAGATTACTTACATTACCATCAATTAACGAATGAGAAATGATGGCAGTTGGAACAATCATTACCGCTAGCATGAATGCTGTACCTGCTGATGATTTACTATCNAATCCTCCATAATTCCTATTCATAGTTACAAAAATTCCTCCNCCTCCTATTCCAAGAAGTCCTGANGACATNCCTCCCATAAAAATTCCAGTTAGCCAATATTTTTCGTTCATTTCTCCTATTACTTCTCCGGTTATGTCTTCTTTAGATAAAATTCTTAGTATTGCTTTGTAGCATATCCAAGAAACAATTACTAATGCAATCATTTTGATTGTTATATCACTAACATGTTCGATTAACAAGAAACCTAAGATCACTCCAATTATTGCGCCGGGAACTCCGAATAGCATCCCTTTCTTAGCCATTGCAATATCTCCATGACCTCCTTTCTGATGAGCAAACTGACTACCTAGAGATACTGACCAGACTAAAATTAAAGAACCTAATATTGCGGTTTTAATTTCCCAATCCATGATATAATGTAGAATTGGCATAAAAATAAGCCCACCTCCTAACCCTAATGGTGAGAAAATAATTGCAGTAGAAAAAATTAGAATCAATGCTAATATTGTAAATGGCTCCATTATAAATCTCCTTATTTCTAATTTATGAAAAAATCACTATTACCAAATAACTACTGATTNACATACAAATTGTTGCAATCAAACCTACTATTAACACAGGTCCTCCAGCATCTTTCATACTTTCTTTATTTATGAAAAATCCAACTGATGTAAGTAAAGGTAGTAGTAATATTTTACCTATGGACGCCAGATGATTGGAAACTTCTGTAGGCATCAACCATGTCGATAATATTGCAGTTATGATGAAACCAGGTACGAAATATGGAATTGTACCAATCTTAAATTTCTCACCTTCCACCTTTGTATTATTATTCGCTATTATTGCACATAATGGGACTATTATGACCAATAGTGAGACTCTCGATAATTTTACAGTTGTAGCTATCACTATTGCCTCGGGTCCTATNCTTTCTCCTGCTGCGATTGCTTGAGGTACTGCATGGATTACAGAACCTGCCCATATTCCTGCTTGTTCCTCTGTNAAATTCAATAATTTNGACAGAACTGGAATTGTGAAAAATGTAATCAAACCTAACAAATTAACTATTGCAAGTATTACTCCTACTTTTTCTTCTTTTAATTTTAGCCCCGGNGATACTGCTATGACAGCACTATTTCCACAAATTGCTCCACCAGTTCCAAGTGCCAAACTNGTTTCTAAATCTAATTTCAAGTATTTCCCAACAAAGTAACATGCCATGAAACTAGTTAATGCTGTGATAATAACCACAAATAGTCCGAGGGGTCCTATTTCTGATTTTAACAATGATGTTAATTCTAAACCAAAACCAAGTAGAATTATTGCTATTGGCATTATTACTTTAATCATCCATTTCCCTCCTTTTTCGGTATTAGAGGAGAAATTTGCTAATATGGCACCCATTATCAATGCTAAAGTACTAGCTCCGATATTAATGTCTAAATCATTAAAAAATATATTTGTTAAGTATGCTAGTAGGCTGATAATAATGGCACAGAAGATTCCGAATTTTCTATCCATCATTCCACCTTTTCAAATTAAACCACTGGATATTAATCCTGCNGCTAGAAAAGTTCCGGCGGTAGAACCTAAGTTTCCTAAGGAAGTAACCATAATCACTCGTCCAACTTTATTTTTGAAGAACATACCATAAAAACTAGGGAAATCTAGAAAATCAGCAGCATCCTTTCCTGTTGGAGGACTAACTTTCAACTGAGTNTATCCTGCAAACCATCCTGCTGCTAAACTTGGATTTAGTGAAGTAATTGGTGATGCTAATGCTCCCGCGATTACAGAAAGAGGATGCCCTCTGGCAATTATAACTCCAAGTCCAGTAAGTGCGGAATTTAATGCCAACCAGATTAATGCTGAGTCCCAGACGGTATTGAAATCTCCTTTTATTCCACTCCATATAACAGCCGAAATTAGGGCAATNGGAATTGCTAACATCAGATATTTAGGCCAATTAGGTTTCTTAGGCTGTTCTCTAAGTTCAGATAATTTCGATGTAGATTCAATTGTTGGTTTCTTAAGATTTTCTTGGATACCTGAAATATGACCTGCTCCAACAACTGCTAGAATTTTCCCTTTTCCACGTATTTGTTGTATTCTTCCAGTTAAGAACAAGTCTCTCTCATCGATTAGAACATAGCCTGCATTAGGTGCAATTTCATACACATCTTCCATCATACTACTAAGAAGATCGCTATCTTCNAGTAATTCTTCTAAATCGAAATCATCNTCCNCTTGATCATCTAATAATGAAGTAATAACTCTAATTTTTTCTCTAAATCCCATTTTATGCCATGCTCTTCTTAGAGTAATAACTACGTCTCTATCAATTAACTCGACAGGAATTTCTAATTCTTCCGCGAGATTGATTGCTTCCAATAATTCTGCTCCNGGTTTTTCTCCCGAATCAATTCCCATNTTTCTTTGTTGAACAGACAAAGCAGATTGAAGAATAATCATCGCTGATTTCCCTTCACTGATTATTTTCAGTAAATCTTCATTATCTATTCCTTCTGGCTTTTTCAAAGCAGATAATCTTGATTGACATAATTCTACAGCAACTACATCGGGTTTGTATAAGTCAATTTGTTCTCTAACAAGATTGACTGAAGTTTTACTGACATGAGCTGTCCCTAATAGACGAAGATTTTCATCAATATCAACTATATTTTTAGTAACACTAGTCATTAGAAATCCTCCAAAGATGACATTGCGCGAAACAAGTCTGCGTGTTCTGCGACATCATGGACCCTGATGATATCTACGGCTTTCAATTTCGACATTGCTGCTATTCCAAGAGTTCCTGCTAATCNNTCTCTTGNTTCAATTCTNCCCAATAATTCGGAAAACATGCTTTTCCTACTTACTCCCCACATTAGCTTAACGTTGCTCAGTGGGATAACTTCTCTGCCAGATTTTAATAGCAATAGATTATGCTCTAATAATTTCCCGAATCCTATTCCAGGATCGACAATTATTCTTTCCCGATCTATCCCTTCTCTAATAAGTAAACTTACTTTTTCATTCAATCTACTTCTTACCTCGGCTACTACATCATCATATTGGGGGTTATCTTGCATATTTCCCGGTAAACCTTTCATGTGCATCAGACAAATATAACAGTCACTCTGTTTTATGACATTAATCATATTTTCATCACTAAGTGCAGAAATATCATTAATCATATCTGCTCCTTCTTCTAAAGAAAGCTTAGCCACTTTCGATCTTCTTGTATCTACAGATATTCCAATTTCAGGAAATTTTTCCCTTAATTCTCTGATTACTGGTACTACTCTAGATATTTCTTCCTCCTCTTCTACAGGTTCTGCGCCTGGTCTGGTTGATTCACCTCCAACATCTAACCAATCTGCTCCGTTTTGAATCATTGATTCCGCAATCTTAATTGTCTCAGAAATATTATTACTCCTTGAATCTTCAAAAAAAGAGTCTGGAGTGATATTTATTACGCCCATAATCCTTGGATAACCGTCTTTCCGGCGAACTATCAAGGGTCTCCAGTCAGGCATGTTAGCGCCTCGATTCTACCAACCCTTTATGATGTGATGTAGTGGCAATCCAACGATGGCTATAGGAGACGATGCAGTTAATGACAGTTTATCTACTGTCAATTCACCCACTTCTAGTATCCCAAATGATGATTCTACGAATCAATCATCATTGGAGATGATGGAGTCAATAATTCAAAGGCTTCAGCCTCAAAATAGACATGATATTAGAGACATGATATTTCAAAGAGGAAGAATTTCTGGAGCCATGCTTATTATGGCAATTTTACTTTGGTGGATTTCTGTTGAAAAAGGAGCGGAAAGATTAGGGGACTCAGCGATACCTATTTCTCAATTAGGTGGTTTTGAGTTTGCAGAATTAAGTTTGATAGTTCCAAGTATCGCCTTACTTGCAACCTTAGTCATGTCAATTGGTAGAGAAAGAGGTAATGCGGTTCTATCAAATTTAGCCGGTATTTTGGTAATTCTTGGTGCATTTTACATTCTAGAACCATTTGGTAATTTGGTATTCGGAACCGGAGAAATGGATGTGCAAAATGCTATTTCTGCTAGTGGTAGGCTAACAATGTTGGCATTATTACTACATTTTGCTACGAGGTTTTTCTTCGAGGCGCTATTACTTCAATGGGTTAGAACTTGGTTATTATCAAATGATGTAGATATTTTCTCTTCAACTAATCAAAATATTTACGAGGGTCATACTGATGAAGAAGTTCCTCTCGCATATGATATGTGAACGGTGACAAAATTCCTTATGTTAGTGTCCTGAGGTTGGGACATAGGCGAGATAGAGACAAACGTATCACTTCACATTTGGGATTAACCGCTAGAGCATTTGGTGCTGATGAGATACATTTAGCAGGAGAAGAAGATCCTTCTGCCTTAGAAACTTGGAAATCAGTTACAAAAAGGTTCGGCGGTAATTTCAAATGTTTTTATGAAAAAAACCCTCTGAGATTTCTACGCAATTTTTCAAAAAATTCAGGAGATGGAAAACCTGGCACAATCATCCATCTTACAATGTATGGGGAAACTTGGAAAGACGAATTACCTAATATCGATTTATCCAGGCCAATGGTAGTAGTAGTTGGTGGCACTAAAGTTCCCGGCGAAGTCTATCGCTTAGCAAGTCATAATATCTCAGTTGGTAATCAACCCCACTCTGAAGTGGCTGCTTTAGCAATATTTCTTGAGTCTTTGATAGGCGATATCGAAGAGGAAAAACATTTTTCCGGTGGTGAAATTAAAGTGATACCAAACGGTNAAAGGAAACAAGTAATTACTTTTGAAGAAGAATAAAATCTGATTTCTTGTAGTCAATGATTAATAATCGTGTTCCGGCAGTATTGATGATGTCGGAGTCGACACCGGGTAGAGGATTCACACCGGGTGCTGATATTTTGGGTGTTAAAGAACCACCAACATTCTTAGATGCTGCTGATATTCTTATTGATTCAAAGGAATTACAACCTCCAAGCTTAGAGCCNGGTCTTCTAATATTAGCTGATGGTACTCGCTTCAAAGGACAATTATTTGGTGCGGAAACTATTGCAATGGGTGAATTAGTCTTCACTACTGGAATGTGCGGTTATCAAGAAAGTCTAACTGACCCTTCATTCGCAGGACAGGTTTTAACTTTTACATGGCCTCTATTAGGGAATTATGGAGTACACAGATGTGGCTCTGAATCATCATCTGTCTGGCCCAGAGGAGTAGTCTGTAGAGAGTTGATGAAAATACCTGATCATCGTGATTCAATAGGTAGCGTTCATGACCTTCTATTATCTCATGGAGTACCAGGAATTGAGGGAATCGATACTAGGTCTTTGACTAGAAGAGTTAGAGAGCATGGAACTGTATTGTGCGTATTTGGCCCTGTTGAAAAGGAGCAAGAATTAATTGAGATTTTAGAAAACCTTTCGCCCCCCGACCAGTCAGATTTAGTCGCTGAAGTTACTTGCTCTGAATCTATAATTTTGAATGAAGGGGCTACAGATATAGATGGTAAACCCTTCCCTCGCCTTGCTGCAATTGATTGCGGTATTAAATTTAATATTCTAAGAGAATTATGTACTCGATTTGAAGTTGTCTGGTGTCCTGCAGATATGAATTTCGATGAAATAATAGAACAATGGTCTCCTGATGCTTTTTTCTCATCAAATGGNCCCGGCGATCCAGCACATCCTGGTTCAGCGACAATAGCGAGGGAAACTTTAGCAGCGGCAGTAAGAAAAGATTTCCCTGTAATGGGAATATGCCTAGGGCACCAATTAATGGGATTAGCCGCAGGTCTCAGGACCTACAAACTAAGATATGGGCACAGAGGAGCTAATCAACCAGTAATGGATTTAGAGAGTAAGAGAGTATATATTACTAGTCAGAATCATGGATTTGCTGTTGAAGACCCCGAACAAGGTATGCTTGCACCTCACCCAAGTGGTGCATGCTCAGAAAAAGGCACAAATGTCCTTGGCGCTGACTTCAAAGTCAGATACATTAATTCTAATGATAGGACTGTTGAGGGTTTAGACTTAGTTGGTAAATCTTCATTCACGGTTCAATTTCACCCAGAAGCTCGCCCCGGCCCATTAGATGCGGCTCCATTATTTGATAGATTCTCAGACATTGTAAACAAAAAGGTTCCAACTAATAAAGTTGCTAAATCACTTAGAGGTGATAATTAGTGCCTCGAAGAGATGATTTGGAAAGAATAGTTATTCTTGGAAGCGGACCTATTCGAATCGGACAAGCAGCAGAGTTTGATTTTTCTGGTTCTCAAGCTTGTAGGGCGCTTAGAGATGATGGATATGAAGTTATTCTAATCAATTCAAACCCCGCCACTATACAAAACGACCCTGAAATGGCTGATAGAATATATATCGAGCCATTATTACCAGAAGTTGTTAAGCGTATTTTAGAAATCGAAAAGCCAGATGCAATTCTTGCAGGTATGGGTGGTCAAACCGCTTTGAATATAGCTATGGCTTTAGCGCATGATGGTTCCTTAGATGAGCTTGGAGTTGAGTTAATTGGCTGCAATTTAGCATCAATTGATGAAGCCGAAGATAGAGACCTATTCAAAAAAGTCTGTGAAGAGATTGACCTTCCAGTTTGTAAAGCAATAGCTTGTGATTCTATCGATGAAGTAATTCAAGCGGCAAATATATTGGGTGTTTTCCCACTTTTAATCAGACCTGCTTTTACACTAGGGGGTTTGGGAGGCGGAACTGCATTTAATATGGGTGAACTAGTGGAAATTGCCAGCCAAGGGATATTACATTCTGCCATAGGTCAAGTATTGATTGAAGTTAGTATTCTCGGATGGCAAGAACATGAATATGAAGTTATGAGAGATGATGCAGATAATGCGATTATTGTGTGTACTATGGAAAATTTAGATCCTATGGGGGTCCATACAGGTGAATCAGTGGTTGTTGCACCGCAACAAACTCTTTCAGATAGAGATCATCAAAAGTTGAGAAATGCTGCCTTAAAATTAATTCGCCGATTGAATATCAAAGGAGGCTGTAATGTCCAATTTGCTGTAGATCAAACTAATGGTGAATATAGAGTGATAGAAGTCAATCCAAGAGTTTCTCGTTCTTCTGCCTTAGCATCT
>NYXJ01000072.1 GCA_002685315.1 Methanobacteriota archaeon | reverse complement strand
ATCTGACTTAACCCAAGAAACATGTGCAGAGATAGATTTTTCATCGATTTTAACTGCTAAATCAACTAGCCATTGATCTTCAACAGAGCCTCTGTAAAGAATTTCTTCTAGAAACTTGACAAGTCCTCTTTCCAAATCATTATTGTAAATCATAACTGCCCATACTCCATTAAATCTTGTTAAATTATTTAGAGATTCAGGATTCTTATCCTCTAACTGAATTGATTGGAGGCCAAGAACACATTCAGTAATTGCACCCACAGCAGTAGATGAAAATGCTCTAATTCCAATATCCGCAGTAGTCGGAAGAATCCACCAAGACATATTTAGCGTCACTCAAATTGATTGCATAATTCACCCTGACTGGGGAAGCTCACAGGATCCTTTGGATTAGTATTCCATTTATTCTCACATTTATTCAGAGAACCATCACCGTCAGAATCGATATTTGCATCTGCAGGATCGAATGGATCAAAGTCGAAGAAATATTCCCATCCTGCCCACATTCCATCACCATCTTGATCTTGGTGGAACACTTCTGAGCCATCGAACCACTGATCACCGTCAGTATCATTCAAAATTGGACTTGTTCCATTTTGCATTTCCTCGAAGTTAGTATAATTTTCAAGATCATCATAGAACCTTTTTCCATAATCTCCCATTGGATCAATGTGGCACTCTGCATTTTGAGGATCGTCCCAACCCGGGCAATAACGGTACAACAGATTTGTACGATTTAGCCCGTCTCTATCAAAGTCTTCCTGTCCATCATCCACACCGTCTAAATCAGAGTCAATCATTGCAGGGTCCATCGGTCCTCGTGCACCCAATGCATTCAATGAGTTATTGTCTACAATACCTAAAGAAATTGCTTCTCCCGAATAGAAAACTTCCCATCCATCTGGGAGTTTATCGCCATCAGTATCGTCATTAACAGGATTAGTATTCCACCTGTCAGGTGCTTCTAGTTGATTCATTAGAGTATCATTGTCAATATCAAATATATTATCTGTCATAGAACCATAAGCCGGATCTAAAGCCCATCTTCCATCATTAGGAATTGTAAAACCTGATAGATTCATTTCATGAAGGAAATATTTCGGGTCCATTACTCCATCACCATCTCTATCTCCAGATGTAGAGAAACCTTGGACATAATTTGTCCAGACCCAACCGCCCGGTCCTAACCCACATTCAAACATATTATCGCATCCAGGTGGAAGCCAATTAGTACTACTAATCCATAAGCTGTGACTATTAGTATTCTGTTGTATTGAAAATACTTGCATTTCCCATCCATCGGGTTGTCCGTCTTCATCTGTATCATTAATCAACGGATTGGTAGCTGCCTGCCACGGTCGTGGAATGAATAATACTTCTCCACCATCATCTAATCCATCACCATCGCTGTCTGCATTATTACCATGAGTGATGTACTGATCCTGTCCATCTACCACTTCTTCTCCGTCAGCTAATCCATCATTATCTGTATCAAATGAAGAAGCATTAGTGAAATATTGTTCTGTGACATTCCAGTAGAACCCATCCATGGCTTCAGTAAAATCTTCCAAACCATCGCTATCAGTATCTCTATCCGTAGCATTAGTAAACGTTTCATAATATTCAACTGCNTCAGAAAGACCATCACTGTCTGTGTCAAATACACCAGGNTCGCTACGAACTAANACGTCTTTNACNCCATTATCAACNACTCTGATTGTCCAACCAATAACCTCTATGCCATCGATTANCCCGTCATTGTCAGTATCTGCTANGAGAGGATTTGTCGACCTCCCGTCAGNAATACCATCTCCNTCTCTATCTCTAGCNTTATACTCATCTAAGTTTGTGAANCTTTCATCCTGTTCCACAATAATAGCTAAATCTTGAGTTCTAGTAAGTACCTCATCACCNACATCAACATTAATCTCATAAACCCAGCCTTCGGTTTGTGTTTTCACAGGAATATTTACATAAACACTGTTTTGAACTGTTCTGACCCAGAGAATTGTTTTATTGACAGGGACATATTCTCCCAATTCTACGGAAATCAAATGAACAGTACTCACCCCTACAAGATCGTCATAACGAACCCCGCCATCACCATCAGAATCATACCCATCAAAATCAGGGTCTTCTAAAGCATTGGCNCCATCATCATTAGGGTGTATTCCATTCAAATGCTCCCAACCATCGGGCATACCATCATNATCNGTATCAGACATTAATGGGCTAGTGAAATTTTCAGGACCCCATGTGTATGCGACTTCATACTCTTCTACGTTATTTAGACCATCTTCATCCCTATCACCGTAGGCATCTGTTGCATTGGCAGGATTAAGGAATCTCTTATTTTCTTGATCTAGTGCATAACAATATTCGTACCCATCAGGCATTCCATCTCCATCAGAATCCCAATCTCCGGGGCCGTTGAGGCGACCATCGCCATCCATATCTTCCTCAAACCAAGTCATATCTCCAGGACCGCTCATATATTCGTGATATGGTGCCTGTAATGTCAAGGTACCAAATTGTATCACTCCACAATGGACTGAAAGATCAATGTTACCGAATGCTATTTCATACCTATCAGCAATCAAGTCACCATCACTATCTTCTTCCAATGGATTAGTATCATATCTTTCTTCTACATAATTTCTGAGACCATCTGGTTCAGGTTGTTCCAAATCTAATAATGCATCACAAGAATGGCCGAATTGATTACCCATCTCATTAAATGTACTGGCTCCAATATCTGCCTTGATTTGTGCCTTGACTTCAGGAGTTAAAATGTAGCAATCCCAATTTCCATCGAGAGGGTCAAGAAGCTTAATTGTCCCTTGAGGTGTCTCTACAGTGTAAGTATAGAGAGATTCCCAGCGGTCATTCAACCCATCTCCGTCAGAATCTTGCAAATTTGGATTTGTACCAAGTGCTGCCTCATCCATGTTGATTAGCCCATCTCTATCTGGGTCTCCAAATGGGCCATTATCTGGATTAGGGAATGTTTCATTTAACTCAGTATTTTCATCGTTCTCATCCGGATTAGTAGTTTGTGGATCAGGCTCAGCGGCTTCACCACTATCTAATGGATCTAAGCCATTTTCAATCTCCCATCCATCCTCTAAGCCATCATTATCTGAATCGGAGAGTCTCCAATCAGTGCCGTAAAGTGTCTGCTCCATTCTGTCAGGTAAACCATCACCATCTGTATCTTTACCTTCTATGTGAATTTCATCATCAGAAGTTTCTATGTCTACTGAACCATCTTCCCATCCAGAAACTGTAGCTAAACCAGCTCCAATAATTGTGTAAAATCCTGCTAAAATCAAAGTTGCAGCAATCGCTGCAACGGCATATTGGTTGTGTGTCAAAGCCAATTAATCACCTCGCGCCCCCAAGGGGGCGTACAGTTGACTCCAAGATATGATATAATGTTTCATTACTGATGTGCTGAGATTAATCAAGACAAATCTCGTTCATNGATACTAATCTAATTGTGTTNGAGTTTTTNCCATAAGAAAAATTNCATTTGGCACTGCGTCCATTNGCNCTTTCCCAACAACCGCTCATTATCCCTGAGAATATTGCTGGATGNTAACATGANCTGAAAGAAATTTCTATTCCACCAAACTCGTCTATCGAACTAACAGAATCTATTTTCCCAAGACCNTGTCTCTCCAAATGACGTTTGCTAACGTAGACCCAATCTGTATTTCCAGAAATTAAAATATGGTGTTTTTGATTATAGAATATTTCTCTAATAGTATCTGAAAATATTGTCCATAATAGACTTCGCTTTTTATCAACACCAACCCAAATAAAAGAATCCTTACGACCTTCGTGAATCTCTTCCAAATATGGTAGGAAATAGTCTTCAAAACGAAGTATGATATCTTGATTAATCATTGCAAATCTCCTACCCATTATTGACCAAAATTTACCTGACTCAACTTCTAGTGAATCCCAAAAATCATGACCGTCGCTTTCTAATACAATTGACTTTTCATAAAACCAAGGTAAAGAAATTCTACTTGGTTGAGGTATTTTCATATCATCCTCTGAAATCATTAAGATTAAGCTTTCAATATTATTATGATTCCACCTGAACCTATGCCTCTTACCAGTTGCCCTTTCCCAATTAGCAGTAAAAATACCCGAACATAACGGCCCATTAAGCGGATATTTTACAAGGAACCTAGTTTCATCACTATCATCTAATAGCTCAAAGTTACCAATACCTCTTTCTAACCAATCTAATCTTGTTTTTTTCCATCTTTCAGGGTTTCTTCCTTTGGGAAAAGAATTATTCGAAACTATGGAAATCCATTCTTCAGATTCAGAAGAAGCATGTGCTAAGCGTCTTCCTAAACTAAGTCCACTGCGTCTTTCAATTCCTGAAAGAAAATCATCAAAAAGAATCGAATCTACCCTCCATACTGGATGAAAAATTCTTTTGGAATCTAAAATTAATCCGCAATTACTAGTGAGCCATCTTTTTCTGATACCTGAAATCAGTGACTCGTCGGAAATTTCTCTACCGAAAAACCTCATATTATCAACTACTCAAGAACCTTTCAATCCTTTGAAATGCTTCTTCAAGTACTGGAATTGGGGGTAAGCAGACCATTCTAAAATGACCCGAGCCAAACTCAGGAGAAAAACCAGAACCATGAACAACCAATACATGCTCCTGATGTAAAAGATCTAACACCCATTTTTTATCATCTCTCTGATCTTCAAGATTAGTTAATTTAACAAANAAATAGAAAGCACCTTTTGGNCTCTCACAAGAAAGACCATCAATTTCTTCTATTCTTTTGAGACAAAAATTCATTCTCTCCTCTGTCAATTTACGGTGTTTATCGAGCCAGTCTTTAGACTCTCTTAGACCTGCTAAATANCCATATTGAGCNGGTGTTGATGCACATAGACGACTCCTGAGAATTCTCTCCACACCATCTCTAACCAATCTGAGGCGNTTATTAGGATCATGCCAAGCCATGTATCCAATTCTCCAGCCTGGGGCGAAATACACTTTAGAGACACCATTTAGTGTAATTATTGGTACACTCTTTGAACGAGATGCTACTGAGATAAAATTATCTGAGAAATCTAATCCATCGTATATTTCATCTGCTATAATTGTACAATTAGGCCATTTNTCGGCGATATTAATTAATTTATCAATCTCACTTCCTGTAGCAATNTTCCCAGTAGGGTTGTTTGGATTTATGAGAACTAATAATTTGACTGAATCATTCATCTTGTCACTGATATCATCTAAATCAATCTTCCACTTGTCAGATGATTTTAGCCTATATTCTACTGTCTTAGCACCGTACATCTGTGGGTAAGCCATGTATGGGGGGTAATGGGGACCTGGAGCTAATACTATGTCATTTTCTTCAAGAAATGCTGCAAAAATTACTTGCAATGCCTCAGTAACTCCGTGTGTCACGTATACATCATCAGGACTACAGTTCCAACCCTTAGATAACTCCGATTGAGAAATTGCTTCTCTTAATTCATCTAATCCGTATGATGGNCCNTAACCATTGTCTTGCCTGTCTAGAGCATTCTTGTATTTTTCAATCATGTGAACNGGTGTTGGGAGTCCCTCATAAGCTAGTGGATCACCAATATTTAGTCGGATAATATCGTGGCCCTGGTTCTCTANTTCGATAGCAGGAACCACTACATCTCTTATCGCATATTCGATTGAAGAAGCGCGATTTGATACCTTGACTGGTTCCGACATAACCTCGGGAAGAGGTGAAGTTTGATGAATCAAACGGATAGAGTGTCAAACATCTAGCATTTTTTTAGCGGCTTCAAGAGCCGCNGGAATCCCCTCNGGNTTTGACCCCCCCCCTTGGGCAAAGGTTGGTCTTCCACCACCTCCACCATTGATATGNGANGAAATNGCATTCAAAATTTCCACAGAATTATACTTCTCAGANGCCTTCGTATTCTCAGTAGTTGCAACAATTATTTTGCCTCCNCCATCCTTGCTTCCAATTATTGCTAATGTAGGTTTAGATTCATCTCTTGTCAATTCAGAAAGCATTTTCATTAATTGCTTGGAATCTCCTGAAGATTCCATAATCACATACCTGATTCCATCTTTATGAATTGCTTCATCACCTCCTCCACTTGTTCTTAACCTGACAATTTCTGCTTCTAAATTAGAAATCTTTTTTTGTTGTGATTTCCATTCTTGGAAGAACTTCATTACTGCCTTTGGAAGATCGTCAGACTGAACTCCCAAAATCTCAGATGCTTCGCTAAGAATACGCTCTTGNTNCCTCGCATGGTCTCTCGCCGTATCCCCTGCCACGATTTGCAGACGCTCTACTCCGTCTTGGACTTGACTGGAACGAACTATCCTTAATTCTCCAATACTGCCTGCTTCATCATGGTGGGTCCCCCCACAAGCTTGNACATCAAAATCTCCAATCTTGATAATTCTAATNTCCTGATGTTTTGGAGGGCCTCCCTGATATATGTCAAAACCAAATCTAGAATCCGCTTCAGCCCTATCTAGAATTATCTTCTCTACAGTAGGATTTAATTGTACAATATCATTTGCCCTATCTTCAATTTTATCCAGCAAATCTCTTGACATTCTAGAATAATGAGTCAGGTCAATTCTAGCGTATCTTTGTCCTTTGTTAGAACCTGCTTGTCGGATGTGAGGACCCAGAATATCCCTGGCCGCTCCACCAACAATGTGTACAGCAGTGTGGTGATCCATTAANTGTCTTCTTCGAACATTATCTACTTCAGCATCAATTCGCCCATTATTTAAGAAACCATCTGTAAAATGAATGATTACACCTTCCTCTATTTTAGTATCTAACACACTAATCGTTCTTGTTCCATCTAGATGAAAATATCCTTGATCACCTAACTGACCACCTCCCTCTGGATAGAAAAGTGTTCTATCGAGAATTACAAAGTGAGTGGGGGTGGAAATTACTTCATTAGAAAATGAAATCTTATTAGATTCATGATTTATTTCACCACAATGTAGTACTTCAGCAGTGAAATGTGTCTCATTTGTGTCTAAATAATAATCTTGAGAGGTTACTGGGAATACCTCTTTGAGAAAATTATTTTTATCTCTAATTTTTGCTGCNTCTTTAGTCATTCTAGCATTTCTATCCGCCATATCTGCAGAAAATCCAACTCTNACAGATAGATTTNNCCAACCTAAATCATTAGAAATNGCCATAACCATATCTGGATTGATNCCTCTTTCTTCAGACAATCTGAATAAAATTGAATCAGGTACTTCGGTTGCATTNTTTGGGAGATTTTGTAAAGCAGTNTTAACAGCAGATTGACCTTTTCTCAACATTTCATAGTAACGTGATTCCTCTAATTCCAACAGTAAAAGTATTCCGTCTTCATTTTGTGTAAAATTTTCTAAGTCTAGATGTGTTTCAATGTGATGCTTTCCAAGTTCTGCTAAAGTCAGATTTAAATTTAAATCCGATTTCATGCGACATACTCTTCTGGCAAGCATTCTTGCTAAGTAACCGGCTTTTGTATTACTGGGTATCAATCCGTCCCCCAACATGTTGCACAACGCATGCATGTGGTCAGGTATTGCATAAATAGCAGACAATGGCTCTGTAAGGCGTTTCAAATCAGAAACTGATATCTTAATATCCTGAGCATTCAATCTTTCAATTAATGTGCTGTAGAGTGAATCAACATCAGTCCCTACATCGATATTTAGTATCCCTGCTAATCTGGATAATTCAGATAATAAAGCCATCGAATCAACATTTAAATTTAAATCATTCACCATTGATTCAAAGCCAATAGTTTCTTTTAACCAAGACACAGATTCAGGATATATCGCTTCATAAATTGTTGGAGTACCTGCTGCTGCCCAACAGAATCTTTCTAGTCCATAGCCTGTATCAATTATCTGTAAGTCCATCTCTCGGTAACTTAAGCCTTTAATTACAATATCTCCATCCTCATGTTCTTCTAAATTCATGAATACGAGAGTTGCTAATTCCAACCCTCCAACAATTACTTCGAGTGCTGCTCCAGCATTTCCTCCTCCTGACCAAGGATTCTCGACATAAGTAATCTCAATAGGGTTGATGCCAAAGCTATTGACTAGCATGTCATCACAAAATCTAACACATTGGTCNATCCAATATANTANCTCTCCATCATTTGGTCTATTGAAGGCATGATGAGCCATCATTTCGAAAGTCGTCAAGTGCCTTCCTGAACGCCCAACTGCTGCAACATCAGTCAACCTTATGCACGGCTGAGAAATACACAATGGATTAGCAGGTGGAGGGACCTGCCCACTAGTCACATGAGGCTGAAAATCAGCAATACTCGCTATAGTTAGGTGTATATCATCTCTCCATCTTGCNATTACTGGATAAGGATCGATTTGGGTGTGACTATTCTCAGAGAAATAATTCAAAAATGAAGACCTCATAGAATCTTTAAGTTCTTTACCCCTCATAGGGAAACCATCAATTATTGGGCTTCCTATGAATGTGTATGGATCTTCATGAGTATCTCCAGAAGTTGTTCTGTTTTTATCCCGGGTCCAAAAGTAAAGCCCAGTTACTGAACAAGTTCTTCGCATGTGCCCAGATTCATCCCAAAACGGAATATGAACTTCTCCAAACACCATCTCATGCACGACCTTACATGACTCGGAATAGTTAAACTAACTTTAATACAATTGTTGAAAGACCTGTCCGACCTATTGAAATGTACGATAT
>NYXJ01000071.1 GCA_002685315.1 Methanobacteriota archaeon | reverse complement strand
ATTAATTTTATGGTGCAGGGGGTGGGATTCGAACCCACGAAGGCCTTGCCACCGGAGCTTAAGTCCGGCCCCTTTGACCACTCGGGTACCCCTGCGTGCCATCGGCGTACGAACTTAGTCTTGAATCGCGCGGCTCCAATATGTCCCGGAAATAGATGCATATGCGGAACTTATGATGAGAACTCTTTAACACCCTGTGAACAGCCGGGAAGCGTGCAAGTGACTAGGAACGCTCGGAGAGGTGTCAAAACCGCCCGTATTGCTCTTTTTCTGACATTACTAATGTTAACTCCAATGTATTCATCTCAAGTAACTAATTTAGAGTTGGAGGAAAGTCCAATTTTAAGTAATACAGAGGAAACAATTGAACTTTACACACTTTATCTCGCATCTGCTGATTCTACAACTGATGGGGACGGACTGATTACTACAAAAATACCTGACTCTGGCGGTCAAGAAACAGCTAGTGCTTTAGACGAAACAATAGAATTTATTAGCCAAGAATTGTTATCGTCGATAGAGGTATTCGGTCGTCCTAATCAAGGTTCAAGTTCTGGAACTTATTACTTGCCTTTGGATCTTTTCTTGAAAGCAGTTGGGCCAAGCGGGTCATCAGTTGATTGGACAATCAATGTGAGAGCGGGTGGCTCTTCCATAGGACAAGCAGAGTGGAGTGCAGATGCATGCAATACAGGAATTGGAAATAGTTGTAATTTCGATCATGAAGAATTTGAAGTTGACCTTGGTTCTACCAGTTCTTTCATGATACTAGAAGATGAAACCATTGAAATTACAATTTCTGCCGAAATGTCAGGGTGTGATAGCAGTGGCGGTCCATTCGGCTCTACTTGTACTGCAGAAGTTGCATGGAATGAAATCGATGGCGAATCTAATCGCCATTCTGAAATTGAAGTAGAAACAAATGCAATTTCCAATAGTGTTGTATATTTACAAAGAGATGGAGATGAACTTTCAGAAGGTCCAGTCTTNGAATGGTATCCTAACGATATTATCGATCAGAGATTGATGCAATTTACTTTCGATGTAAAAAGTGCATTTGGTAGATATGATATCGATAGTGTTAGATTATTACTGAGAGATTCTCTAGGGAACTATAGGATTGATAAAGAAATTAGTGACGATGATCCAGACATAGATGATACAAATGAAGGAATATTTGGATATTATTCCTGGACATACCCTGGTGGTGTACCTGCAGGTGAATATACTGTAGAATTAGAAGTGACTGACATACAAGGGAACTTAGTTCTGATTGAACATCAGCCCATTGAAATGCATCAATTTGGTGTTTCAATAAATCATGGAATGGATAGGCAAACAGAATACATCGCTCCAGGCGAAATAACTCCTATACCTCTCCAACTGGTCCATAGAGGAGACTCTACTAAATCTATGTCTGTTGAACTTGAAGTAATGACGAATCTCGGCAGTTCTTGGTTAATCGAATTTGATTCAGATTCAAGTATTTATNCTTTGGATGCTGGCGGAGATATCTTGAATCCAATTCTCACATTGCAGGCTCCAGATGATTTAACTGGGACTCCTAGTAGTATAGATATCCGCGCTGTAGCTGAAGCTGAAGTTAATGGGGTCCAAACCGTAGTGCATCAAGATACCTTGAATGTTGTATTAGAGAAGATTGACGTTTTCCAACCTCCAGCAGTATCTGTTTGGGACGAAGAACATGAACTCCCTATTGCTAACTCTACTCGTCCCGATGATATCGACAATACTATACCTAGATATGTCGAATATGGAGAGTTTACACCATTCCTCCTTGAAATATTTAACACAGGTTTCGATGCAGACATGTTCCGTATAGATGTCTTAAAACGCTCTAAATCTATAATTCAAGTTTATGATAATAATACTGGAGAAAGAATATTAGAGGATGTTGGAGATGGGACATTTCATTCCTCTTTCTTAGAGAGGCACGCGACTCAAGTATTATTGCTAAATATCAAACCATCTAATGATCGTGCTGATGACGACTTAGGTACTATAGAAATTGAAGTTACTAGTTCTGGTAATTCTTCACTTAGAAGTACAATAATATTTACTATCCAAAGGACATTTGGCATAAGGGCGGAAGTATCACAAGATTGTGATGGTTCGCCATTAGGTCAGATTGAAGTTTCACTTTGTTCACCCGGTTCAGATAACGCTGTTGTAGATTTAAGGGCCAGAATTACTAGTAGTGCTAATTCCGGAGACACTGCTCTTTGGTGGAGAATTCAGAATCCTGCAACTCTACAGGAAAATTTAGATATTAGCCCAATATATGGTCAATGGCAGTTTAGGATTGAAGATGAAAATAATGAAGCAGTGCCTCGTGTTTCACTAAGCCCCGGAGGATTTATTGAAGTATTTGTAACAGTCACTCTCACAACTCAAGTCGAACAGGGTAACCACACAATTTATCTGAGAGTAATTGAAGATACCGAAGAATCCGACCCTAGATATTTCGACCTACCTATGACCTTTGAGATTGCCTCCGATATGCCTAATTTAGAGATAGTCCAAGTCACTCAAGATAGGAAATTACTCCCAGGGGAAGACTATTCTATTCAGATGAAAGTAAAAAATGAAGGGAATACTGAAATGACAATTCTATTAGATGCAGAAGTAGATCAGCAAGGATGGACTGCAGAAATCGAGGGGCCATCTGGTTCAACATTTATTCAGTTAGGTGCATATGAAGAACTAAGCTTCAATCTCAAAGTATTCGTCCCTTCCGATGCAAATAATGGTGACAAAATCCCTGTTTTAGTTACTGCAATGCCATTGGCTTATGTGATTGATGGAACTCTGGATACCAGTCAGAGTTGGTCAGATGATTTCACTGCTAAAAAGACCGTAATTATGACTGTAGATTTAGGTAATGTAATTGATATTATTATTAATGAAATTAGTCATCCTCGACCCCTAACTCTAATTGTTTTGGTAGTAGGATTTTTACTGATTATTGCAGGAGTACAAAGTAGTATGAATCGCCGTAAATGGGCCAGCCATATGGCACTAATTGAATCAATGAATCGTGATGATGAAGATGAAGATGAAGATGTCGAAATTGAAGAATCCATGCCAATGATTGAAGAGTTAGCAGATTCTAATCGTTATGATGATGATGATATAGAACTTGTATGATTCTGTTCATTCGTCCGAACGACGCTCCATTCTTCTTAAGACCTCTATTAAGCGCCATGAACATTAGAGGTGACTAGTTTGCAGAGCGTTTCAGTATTTTCGACTGACAAGGAACTACTAAGCAAACGTCGCTCAGCCTGTTTATTCACTTTGATTATGTTACTAGCTTCATACTCTGCGATTGAGTTTGGAAGTTGGGAAGCTCTTGCAACAACGGATGATGATGGAGACGGTTTAACTTATGGATTAGAGTTCATTATTAACACCCAGCCGCAAGATTGGGATAGCGATAATGATGGGCTCCCTGATGGATGGGAATGGCAATATGGCTTAGACCCTCTTTCACCAACTGATATTAACGGTTCAGTAGGTGATCCTGATGGAGACGCTTTCACAAATTTGAATGAATATCTTTACGGAATACCAGCCAATTGGGACGATCTTGCTACTACCAATGTTCTCGATAATGGAGTTTGGTGGAATGGTACAGTTCCTGTGAGGCTTTGGGATGAAGAAAGTGCAATGCAATTTATTCAGGGGACAGGATCAGATGGAGTAGATGAAGACCCTGTAGGTAACATCTGTTTCAATACATTTGATGATGACAAAGATGGCTTAGTAGATAATTTCGACCCAGATGGAGATGGAGACGCCGATTGTTCAAGTGATGATGATGACGGTGACGGATTAATCGATGAAGATCCTGATGGATGGGATACAGATGGAGATGGTATGCCCGATGGTTGGGAAGTTGCGAATAATTTAGATCCAACTTCTGCATCTAATGTTGATGGCACCTATGGAGATCCAGATGGTGACGGTCTGATTAATTTGTACGAATACGTTAATCCAACTTGGGGTACTAGAAATGGTTCTACCACACCTCCTACACAATATTTCAGACCTGGCCCAAACAATATGACTGCTACAGAGTCACCTTGTAATCCCGTATTGGGACTGGGTCCTGGTGGTTGTGCTATATTTACTGCGGAAGTCGATTCAATTACTCAAACAGATCCTAACAACAATGATACAGATGGAGACGGATTGAACGATTCGTATGAAGCATTAATTCTTTTGACAGACCCAACTGCTATAGATACAGATTCAGACGGTATTAACGATGGTGTGGAAGTAAATGGGCAGTATGGAGACCCCCCTCAAGCATCCGACCCTAGAAATAACAATACTGATGGCGATCAATTTGATGATGGAGAAGAAGATCTTAACGGAAATGGAATTGTCGATTCTAATGAAACCGATCCTACAAGAATCGAGGATGTTGGTGATTTTGATAATGATGGTATAGATAATTGGGAAGAAAATTTAACTTGCACCAGGTGGGACATAGCGGATACCGATGGAGGTGGCGTAAATGATGGAGATGAACTTGCTGTAGGTCACCAAACAGACCCTTGTATTAGTGAAGTAGTTATTATTAAATCCATAATTAGTTGGGATGCACCTTCTCTGTCATTATTACTTAATTCTACTACTGAATTAGACCCTGAACCCTCTGACTGGAGGCAAGATTCTGCTCCTATGGCGTATTATGAGTTAATCAACGGCTCAACCGTAGGTTTCAGATATGGATCGATTGATGGGAATGAATTGAAAGAAGTTGACGTTTCTTTACCTGCCACTGCAGTATCTGTTTTATTTACAAATCATTCCTGGTGTTGGGATGCCTCTCCTCAGCCTAGTGAGCCTCATTGCGATGATGATTATTTCGATACTGATGGCGATGGTTTGGCGGATTGGGAAGAGCTACTTGCCACATGGGGGCAACCCACTAACCCCAATCTTGTTGATACCGATGGGGATGGAGTAGACGACTTATCAGAGATACTTAATCAAACTGATCCGAGTGAACCTTGTAGTAATCTCCTAGATTCTGACGAAGACGGATTGAATAATTATTTCGAAAACACAACTGGTTGTGACTTAATTTTCGGTTTCGGAGGAAATGGTACCGTTGATACATATTTTACTCTGTGGAATGATGCCGATACCGATGACGGGGGTGTTACTGATGGGCAAGAATATCTTGATGGGACTAATCCTCAAAATAATTCTGAAGATGATTTAAATCCTCTTGATACAGATGGAGATGGTATACCAGATACCATAGAGCAAGCAATAGGACTTGATTGGTTAAACCCCGATACTGATGGGGGAGGAATTCCTGATGGCGATGAATGTGGGCCTGATTTTTGGTCATTAGGTTGTAACGGTTCAGTTAGCAATCCTTGGGACCCTAGTGACGATATAGATCCAAATATGTTAATGTTCATAGCTGAAAATTCTACAAGTGTAGATTTGGATATTACAAATTATTGGAGATGGCATACTTATGATTATTACACCGGAGTCTCCTTTGGAGTGAATAGTACTCTGGTCGGCGGAACTCCAATAGTCTTCGATGTCGGTTCAATGCAGGGTGTTGCGCATGAATCTTTTTGGATTGGAAACAGTACAAATGATTGGACAATAACCTACATGAATGGTGCCGAAATAGGACCGGGAGGAGAATTAATAGTTCCATATAATACTGTGAATTGGACCTCCTGGAGTGATTCCGGTGCAATCTTGAATTTCTCTAATTACACCAGAGATATCGGCGTTTCACTTTTATCTGTTGATCAAATTTTTATCAGTAGCCCAGATGTTTTCTTTAGTCCCCAAGTGAGGGAAAATACTACTATATTCCTTGGTAGTGATTATGGTAAAGACTTACCCACACCTTATCTCGATAGGCAAAGCGAAGTTCCATTATCGATAACACAAGCCGTTCTAAGTGAATCCGGAGCATTCTCGGCATGGGAAAAAGTAGAAGCAATACAAGATTTTCTAATTAACGGCAATAATACCACTACATTCCTTAGAAATAATGATCCAACAATACCAAATGGTTTTTCAGATGTTGAAAATGATTTAACTCATT
>NYXJ01000070.1 GCA_002685315.1 Methanobacteriota archaeon | reverse complement strand
TCTGATTATATAGGTCCTTCTAGTTACTCTGGAGCAGGAGGAATTCATATTTCGGAAAGAGATATAGATTCAGATTCTATAATAGCTATTCTCGATAATCTACCCGACGGTTGTCCTGACGGTAGCTTCGACCCATACTATGACGGTTCTTGTGTGACTTCTGATGCAGGTTATTTCAGTACAAATATAATGTATCATTCACAAAATCCTTGTGATTTAGGGACTTATCAACCAAACTCAGGCCAATCCAGTTGTATCGACTCCTCCCCAGGTCATTTTGTTGATGTAACTGCCTCTCTTTCTCAGCAGAATTGTCAATCAGGGACATATCAACCAAATGCAAGCCAACCTAGTTGTATTGATGCATCGCCAGGGCATGAGATTAATCTAGACTCTACTTCTCAAGAATTATGCCGTGTTGGTTATTATCAACCTGATTCAGGACAACAAAATTGTATCCCCAGTTCTCCAGGTTATAGTGTTACAAATTTAGGTTCTTCAACTCAGGATGGCTGTGAACCCGGAACATATCAACCAAATTTCGCATCATCATCATGCATTGAAGCAAGCTTAGGTCATTTTGTACAAAGTAGTTATGCAACTGCTCAGGAAGCCTGTTCACTAGGAACTTATCAGTCTGAATATGGTTCCTCATCATGTGATTTAGCTGATCCTGGCTTTTATGTAGATACCACAGGTTCTTCTTTCCAAACTGCTTGTAATTTAGGGACATTTAATCCTTCTTCTGGCGTCACTGAGAGTTCGTTCTGTGCTTGGTCCGACCCCGGATATTATGTTGATTCTGAGGGTGCAAGCACTCAGACAGAATGTCCAACAGGTACCTATAATCCAAATAGTTATTCTATTACATCTAATGATTGTTTATCTGCGGATCCCGGACACTATGTAGATACTCCAGGGTCTTCAGAACAAATTCCTTGCTATGCAGGATTTTATCAACCGGGTTCAGGCCAAACATTCTGTTTAGAATCCTCTAGTGGAACTTATGTTCCAGATTCAGGATATTCATCAGCAATCGATTGTTTGGAGGGGACATATCAGCCTGATTCTGGCAAATCTGAATGTTTGGACGCGGAACCAGGATATTATACTTCATCAGATAGAGCATCATCTCAGATTCCTTGTTTAGCAGGATCTTACCAACCAGAAAATGGCTCTACTAGTTGCATACTCTCTGATGTTGGATATAATGTACCCACAGAAGGTCAAGATATGCAAACAATCTGTCCTGCTGGCCAGTATCAGCCTCAGCCCGGTTCCTCTGAATGCTTGATTGTAAGTCCGGGGGCATATTCTTCGGAAGGAGCAACATCTCCATCGCCTTGTTTAGAGGGTTCTTACCAAAGTGAATCGGGTCAATCTGGATGTATTCTAGCAGATGCTGGATATTTTTCAAGTGCAATATCTTCAACAGAGCAAACTAGTTGTCAACCAGGAGAATATCAACCACTAACTGGGCAATCTTCTTGCACATCTGCCGCTCGAGGGCATTATGTTGATTCTGCANCCTCTACTGAACAAACNCCTTGCGATNTAGGAAGNTANCAACCATNTATGNNNTCAACTGAATGTATNNTNNCCTCAANAAATAATTTTGTNGNNTCTCCAGGAATGGNGNCACAAACAGNATGCCCNAGTGGAGAATCNCAACCTCTNACAGGTCAATCATCNTGTAACGTTNATNCGGAAGATTCGGGAATCCCTACATTNGCNTTAATCGGNGGAGTAGTAGCANTTGCANTNGTGATAATGGGTGTTTTGATGAGGTCNGGTTCTAAACCNCAAGCNANAAAATCAGGTAAGAAGCGTANAAAAATGAAAAAGAAGTAATTNTAATNTNTTTANANTAATTATCACTTATTTGATATGTGATAACCNCATGGCNAGTTNATGAGACATTACCCCANCGACCGAGTAGACCTTCGTAGNGATACTGTGACTCAACCAACACCTAAAATGCGGGAAATCATGTCATCTGCNATAGTTGGAGATGATGTTCTAGGTGATGATNCNACCGTGAATGANTTACAAGAATATGTCGCGAAAATCTTAGGTAAAGAAGCGGCACTGTTTGTTCCNTCTGGAACAATGTCAAATGCGATTGCAATCAAATCACAGACNAAACCAGGTGATGAAATTGTGACACATAAGAAATCTCATATTTANTTATACGAAGGAGGNGGATATGCTTCACTTGCTGGATGTTCAGTATCTCTAGTAGANGGAGATAANGGNATTATGGATCCTAATGATGTTAAATCNGCAATTAGAAAATCCGAAGGAAGTCACTCTCATTTCCCAAACTGTTCTCTGATTTGTGTCGAAAATACTGCGAATATGGGGGGTGGGTCATTGTATCCATTAGAAGTATTAGATTCAATTTGTAAGATTGCTCACGAGAATAATTGTAGGGCGCATTTAGACGGGGCCCGTCTTTTCAATGCAGTAATAGCTAGTGATATCAAGCCCGATAGAATGGTTCAAAATTTCGATACAATTTCTATTTGTTTATCAAAAGGTCTTGGTGCTCCTATCGGATCCTTACTTGTTGGAGATTCAGAAACAATCGCTGAAGCTCACCGTTGGAGAAAAATTTTCGGAGGTGGCATGAGGCAAGCAGGAATACTCGCAGCAGCNGGTTTGTACGCCTTGAAAAATAATATTGAACGACTGCATGAAGATCATACAAAAGCATACAATCTTGCAGAATCTGTAAACTCAATGAACGGTTTCGAAGTTGATATTAGTTCTGTTCAATCTAATATGGCTTACATCACTTGTAATAATAAGCCTGCATCAATTATAGTTTCGGAATTAGGAAATTTGGGTATTGATGTTTTATCGATAAATGATGACGTAGTTCGCGCAGTAGTTCATTTACACATAACGGATGAAGATATTTCAAGAACCATAGATGCGTTCAGAAAAGTTAGCAATTAACCCTCTACTTTTTGTGCCAAAACCGTTTGGAATTAATATGGGACGTTTTTTTGTTGTTGCAGTAACCTTTCTTTTACTAGTAACTTCACAACAAACGTCAGCTCAATCTGAAAATCTTAAGACTTGGAATGATGTTATTTCCGAATATTCAGATACTGGGACTCTTGGAGGTATTTCTGTCTCTCTTGACGGAAACATGTCAAATGATAGTAATACAATGTCTGGAGATGAATGGCCAAGTTTGGTTGAAGTATATACAGCAACTTGGTGTGAGAATTGTGTAACAACTCAAGGTATAATTAACTCTCTAAATCTTTCAGAAGGTAAATCGATGATGAAGGTACATTATCATAGATTTATTGCAGAAGTCCAAGATCCATTTGGCTCACAAATTACAGATGATAGATGGATAGAAAGATATGGCCCAACATCCCGATTAACCAATTCCTATGGATATGAAAACATAGCACCTTCAAAGGTATTTGATGGAGAAAGAATACATACAGGTACGACCAAATCATCTGACTCTTTAGATTTCGATTATCAAACATCTTTTGACAAGGGTTCATCTATAGATGTCTCAACATTCTCTGCAACCTTATCTTGGACAAAATCATCAGAAATTAATGAATTTTCATGGAATATTTCTACCCCTTCTTTGGATAGTAAATATGTCATTGAACCCATGATATTTATTATTGAAGANGAAGGCTATTTTCCNGAGGGTGGNAATGGTGAGAAATATTATCATCATATTCTTAGAGATATAATTCCTTTANCTTCTATCGATGGNAATATNTCTGCAGNATTTAATAATGCATATGATGGAAATGATTTATCAGCAGTNCTTGTTTTTGATTGGAATAATAATAATCCCGATGACGGTTTACTANGTGCGATACCTTTCCCTAGTTCAGNNATTTTTGTTTCTTTATTNATTGCTATATTTTATTCACGTGATAAATATTNGAACTAATTTATCGTTGGGTTCAATAACTGTCGCCATNGACATANAATGTCAGGNNGGGGTNNGTTGAGTATTAAGGACATGAGAATTACCAATGAAGAAGTTTCTCCAGGAACTGTACCTGAATGGTTGTTGGAACATTTAATTTCTCAATTATCTAATGCCAAACCATATTTTGATGGTGGAACAGCAAGAATCTTAGTAATTTATCCCACTACTGAATCTCGTCGTGAAATAATAGAATTAATTAGTGATCAAGGATATGTAATTGATAATGCATTACATCATACAATCTCATCTTTGATGGATTCCATAATGTCTGATTTTAGAATGCCACAAAAATTAAATCAGAGTTCTGCTTTCCAAATAATTCTTNATGAAGAGTGNAAAAAAGCATCTGCAAATTTAGGTTTTCCAATAATTAATCCTCTTCCNGANATGAATTGGAGTAGAGGGAAAACAGCAGCTCTCNGCGAGCTACATGCCTTCCTTTCTTCTGAATCTCTGGCAAAGNNTTGGAGTGGNCCAGGNATTGAAACATTTAGNAAAATATTACAANCTCTCGANTTAAAACTCAANGTTACTCATNATGATTTTNTTCCNGANCGATTAATAGAACAACTAATCAATTCANAACAACCATTTTCATTGACNGATATTGATGGNATAATCATGCTTAATCATTCNCCTACAATACCTAAATCNCATATTGATTTTATGAAANCAATTTCNTATCACTGTCCAGTTCATCAATTAGGGAATATCGGAAATATTCGTTTAGGAAAACATGGTCTAAGATTAATTGATGAATGGGCAGTCACAGATTTATCCGATTTACCTGAATGGGTCCCTAAGCATGAACTAATCTTACAAAATAAAGAAAATAATATTGATAGAATAATGCTTCATCGAGAAAATCAATCTTTTGAAGCAACATATTCAATAGTTTCAGATTTTCTTTCAAAATCTTCTGATAAAACAGTCCTAATCATAGATCCTAATTTTGAAAATAATAAATATATTTGGGGTAGAGGAATGAAAAATTTAGGACTTCCTTTTTCTCAAGGAGAACACATGTTGATCAATAATTCCTTTGGTCATTGGATTAATTCATATCTTAGTTTATCGCATGGTGATGACGCATTTTCTTTAGAAAAACTCAGAGCAATCTCACTTCAGCAGTCTCTAGTATTATTCCCAGAAATGCAAGTACATCCTAAAGATGAGAGAATAAGGCCAATTCCCGATTCTGAATTACTAACTGATATTGCTAGAAGTAATCATATTCTAGGAGGTCCCGGTACGTTATCTCAATGGTTACATAGACTCAGTTCCGATTTCGATTTTAGATTTAATAATGAAGAAGATAATATCAAAAAAGAATCAACTCAGTGGTGGTTACTTTGTATATGCAGGTGGTTAAATCCACTATTGTCTGGATTTGATAGAGATAGTATCAAAGATTTTCCGAATAAAGGAGTGTTTACCAACGAACCCCTCCCCCTTCCTGAAATTCCGGAAAACGGCGATGATTGGTTCCAATCAACGATTAACCTTCTTAGTGGAAAAATGTCTTCTAGAGATAATGTTGAAGACTCAATTAAATCGATAAGTGTTATTCAAACCCTCTTTTCTGAATTCTCTAATCTTCGTTCTACCCAACTCTCGATTGGACATAATTATTCTAAAATGGGCCCCTCATGGATTGATGAAATCTCAACTCTAATCCAGAAAATAAACATCAAGATTTCTCCAAGTTTAAGTCGAAATAGAGTTAGAATTTTATCTTGTGACCAGTCTTTAGGTTGTACTGCCGATTTAACGATTCTAGCAAACACTTCTTCCAACTCTTGGGACTTAAGGGTACCAAAAATGCACTTTATAGGAGATATAGAAAGATATGAGAATAATTTACTTCGCCCCGATGGCCCTATTCGCAATGCAAGACACAATCTTGAACATATTTTGAAATCAGCACCACGAGTAATAATCCTAGATTCTAGCTTCGATGACTCTAACCCTCCATCAACCCCTATTAGAGAATGGGCCATCTCTAACAATCTTGATGAATCTAATATATTTGAATCTATAATTGATTATTCATTAAGTCCTCGTCAAGCCCAAAGAATGGATGGATTAAGGTTGAGCGATAATCAGAAATCACTACATCCTCCAATTAATTCTAATTCAGTAACTATCTCCTTAGATCCAATATTGCAAAGAGATAGAGAAAGGAGGCAGCCCCAATTAGCATCAGATGATGGTTATTTGCCCGATGAAAACCGTAATTCAGTATTCAGTTTTGATATGAAAAATATGACTCGTAAAACACCTAAAACATTCTTAAGTCCAAGAAAAAATGTTCGTTGGCCCGTACTTTCAGCAATTACAATTGACCCAAAAAATAATCGCAAAATCAGAACTCAAACAATTGATCCGAGACCTTTTACGCCCACAAGTTTGGGAATAAATGTTAACGATTCTAGAAATGGTTTAAAACAATTAGAAAATTTAAATTTCCCTACTTGGTCTCCCACGAGACTCCAGAAATGGCTTCGCTGCCCACGTTCTGGCTGGTTAAATCGAAGTTTGAAGATAGAACTAGAAGATTCTCAAAAGGAAGACCTCGATGCCCGCACTCATGGAGATTTATTCCATAAAATTCATCATAATTTAATACTCCAAACATTAAATTTCAAAGAAAAATATCCTAGGAATTTTAATTCTGTTTTAGCTGATGGTTCTCCAATAAATATTTCTGATTCAAAGATTGAACCACAAATCTTGATGCAACAATCTCTCTTGAATTTAGATGAGATTGCACCTTGGCTGAATAGGGATGATGCTGTTTCTACTAATCGGATAAGAATGATGACTGGTATGAGTATTAGAGAGTGGGATGATTGGTTATCAAACCCTAAACCAGTACCTCTGACAGGTAGAATTGGCAGGATGATTAAGGCAGAGTTATTATTAGAAAATGTAGCACCAATTGCTATTGAGTGGGATTTATCTTTACATGACAAAGATGGTATTGAAATATCATTACCTTCACATATAACTTCACCTGATGGAGAACATTTAGATTCAATAAGACTGAAAGGTAAGATTGATCGTGTAGATTTAGTTCCTTTCGATATAGAGAATAATAACTGGATCAATGAACAGGGCAATGATGAAGTCGCACCACTAGAATTGTATAAGTCAAGTTGGAAACCGAGAAGATTAGTAATTATCAGAGACATAAAAACTTCAGAAAAGACTGATATCAAAGATAGACATTACAAGGGCCTTCTAGAAGAGCTTCAATTGGCTCTATATGCTAGGTCTTGGGAAATAGCCAACCCTGGAGATTTAGTAATTGGGGCAGGAATTTCAGTATTGGGACATGAGACATCTCATTTAATAGAGAAATCAAATAATCTTCTAGTTTCTAATTTGACTAACTTTGGCACTGAGACAGATATTACCAAGAGCTTATTCAGATTTTTAGATGAAGGCGAATCTCCTAAGAGCGATCCATTCAGAGCGTGGATGACATCTCGTATTTCCGTTGCATTGAATACTTCTGATAGGGCAAATAAGGGTTTTATTAATCCAATTCCAGATGAAAATAATTGTAATTATTGTTCAGTGAGTAATATTTGCGACGTGAAGCTAGAAGGTGATTTTTAATGCGATTAAATCGAGCACAATTATTAGCTCTTAATTTGGACTCACATATAGTCGTGGATGCAGGTGCAGGGACTGGTAAGACGAGTACAATTATAGATAGAGTAATCGAACATTATCTTTCAGAAAATCAAAGAGCAACTAGAATTTTACCTAAACCCGAAAGACCTATCGAGTTATCTGGGGGCATGATAGTTTCAACTAAGTCCGATACTCAAAATCTTCGTGATTGGGGTGGATTATTACCTGGTGAAGTAGTGTTGCTTACATTTACCAACAAAGCAGCAGACGAAATGAAAGATAGATTAAGAAAAAGGTTGGTAAATTTATCTCCGGGTCCATTAAGTGATGACGGAAATATTAGAACAGACCCTAGGGTTCGTTATGAGGGATTTAATGAACAACTTCTGACTTTATTGGACGATGCCCCAATAGGAACAATAGATTCCTTTTTCAATCAATTAATTTCTCCTTACAGAGGTATCCTTGGCGATTCTTTGACACAAGACAATATTTCAGACTCAGGTAGAATTCTATTGACAGAATCTGCTTTGAATATATTATGGAGGCTTTCTTCACACCCTTCACGATTATCCGAAGCAATTGACGCAGGTATACCCAATACTCGTTCCTTTGGCGCCAGAGATGTATTAGAATCCAGAGATCGTATTCAACGCCATTATGCTAGCCGTAGAAGAGCGATTAATGTCATCAGAAACATATCCAAACGCTCTATTTTCATCAATGAAGCGATTAAAGATCTTAGTGATTCTGAAGGTAAGATTGTTCCTGACAAATTATCTGGAAGAATACTTGAATCTTTAAATTCGGACGAATTGGATTATTTTATTCAAGAAACTCAGAGTAAAATATTTGCATTCTGTGATTTAGTCAAACAATATCCTAATGATTTAGGGACAGGTTGGAGTTCAGAATCACGTATTGCTTGTTTAGATCATCTTTCCTCAACACCCCCCAAAGAAAATAATTGGGATAAACTAGTCTGGTTGAGTGATGTATACCAATGCGTGGCAAGTAGAAAATCTCTATTCAATAATTCTTCCTCGAAAAAACCTTCTATATTTCCTAGGGGTAATCTCCCCCCCTCCTCAGAAAACTGGGAAAGAGGAATCAATAATTTGGGTAGTAAAAGTAAGTTATTTAAGCCAATAACTGAGGAATTTAAGGAATTATGGTTTTCTGAAATCGGAGATATAATGTTACATTTTATTCGTTTGATGATACTAATGAATAAGGAAAATCCACCGAATACTGCGAGAAATTGGAGAGCTGCGATAGACACACTCCCTCTATCGTTACCTGAATCTCCTCCGGTAGGAAATCCTGATAATAAATTTGGATTCAGTTTAGAACACGAGGCCCGGAATCTAGATGATTTACGTATTGTAATGGACGGTTTCAATGGAATTTTACAGAAACTTAAAGAAATTAATGAAGTTCATGATTTCGATGATATACAAAAACAGGCAGGAGATTTATTACTTGCAAATTGCCCTAGAATCTGCGAAACTTTCTACCCTGAGTCAGTAATAGATGCATTAAACAACGCATCCGATGAATATTGGAGAGATGATCACATCAATTCTGCTTTGTCTATACTTGAGAATTTAGAAAAAAACATTGATACCGTCGGCGAATCTATAATCAATGTCAAAGAGAGTAAAATTGACTTATTAAGAAGATTTGATTTATTAAAGAGAATTAGACGAAGATTTAGAGCGTTTATTATTGATGANGCTCAAGATAATTCTCCTCTTCAATGGAAGCTCCTTTCAAGACTATGGGGNGAAAGGCACTTTGAAGAGAATGAAGCATCAGTCCCTGATACNCCGTGGCAACCGACGATATGTTATGTCGGAGATATTAAACAAAGTATCTATGCTTTTAGACAGGCAGAAGTAACAGGTTTCTTAGAATATTCAAAGATATTAAGACATATAAATTCTCATGAATTAAGTAGTATTCCAGAGTTAACAGAACCAGGTAGAGAATTGAGAAATANCGATTTCAGTCGAGATCCAAGAAATTCTCACGAGATTACTATCGCTAGCGCTAGGAAACATTATGAAGATGGGGGACAAGATCTTCTAGGTTGGATTCCATTTAACCATTATGATGGATTAGATGTAGGTTCTCAAGAAGAAACTGATAAGAGAAAAGAGGGTTTAATTTCTTTGAAAATAAATTATCGAACCGATGGAGGTTTGTTAGAAGTAATGAATGAATGGTGGGAAGATATTTTCCATACTAGGCATAGAAGGGTTTCCAATGGCGAGTTCTATGCAAATCCGCAAAAATTATTTGCATCAGAATTGAAGGCTAAAATTGATGGAGGAATAGAATGGATATGTCCTTTGAATAGCGACTTAACGACCGACCCTCCATTAAATCTTGATGAATATCTAGATGCCTTTGATTCCGGAGAGTCGTTAGAAAGACAGGGAATGATGATAGCTAGAAGAATAAAATATCTCATAGAAGGAAAACCTGTTCGAGTACTTTCTCCTAACGGNAATTGGGATATACAACCAACATGCGACAAGGTTCCACCNAGTGAAATAATGGTTCTCTTACCATCCCGACGAAATATTAGAGACATTATTATCAGGTATCTAAATGATTTTGATATTCCCTCTCAAGCAGATCGAGAAGGAGGTCTTTTNGAAAGNCCGGCAGTACATACATTGAATGGCTTGTTACAATTTGTTTCTAGGCCTAAAAATCTTCATAACGCAACTTGGGTGGCCAGATCTTGCTTAATCGGATTTAACGATAAACAAACTCAAGAGTTCATCGGTCAAGCTGGAAAGAATGAAAATTTGTTACTTCGATTGAAAGATTTGGCTATTAATTCACGTCAAAAAGAATTAGTTAGCCGATGGATTGACTTGTCAGAAAAGGGTTCAATCAGTGAGTTATTGGAAGATACTCTNGATTTTTCAGATTTACTACTTACTTACTCTGATAACGCATCTTTACAAGATGCAGAACAATTTATTGGCTTAGTATCCTCATTAAGTTCTGAATTAGGTGGGGATTCAATTGTAATTGCAGATAGAATTAGNCAATTAACTGAGAATGAATCTTCAACTATGGAGGCAATAACAATTCCTCCTAGGGATGCAGTAAGAATAATGACAATCCATGGTTCTAAAGGTCTTCAAGCAAGTGTCGTGTTTTTAGTAGACATTTTCTCAAAAAGACAGACTAATCTTACTATTGATTCTCGTTCTAGAACTATGGTTAGTCCAGAGCTTTTCGCTGCTAATCCGATTCCATGGACCGACGAACAAGAGATTAAATCGNCTACTTGGATGCATACAAAATGGCTTTATGAGTCCCGTAAAGATGCNGAAGCAAGGCGCTTACTTTATGTTGGTGCAACTAGAGCCAAAAATCGTTTAATAATAGTTGGCTCACCAAAAGGAACTGAATGGATAGAAAATGATGATTTAAAGGGCCTTAAAGTGCCATGGTCTTACACGAAACCTCTTCCTCAGTTGGGCCAGATTTGGTTAGAATCTCTTAGACAGGGATCTTTTAGAAGAGGAGAGGAGAAGTCAATTTGGACAAATGAAGATGAATATAAAACCGAACAATTGAAGATTAATACTGATAGATATTTAGATCCATTTGTAATGGCTCATGAGTCTTTCGTTGGAAGTGATCTATTGCCTGGTATGGTAGTTATTCATGAAGAAGAATGTTTTAATGTCGACGAAAAACAATTTAAGAACAATATATTAACTCCTTCTCAAAGAATTTCCTCAAAAGACAATATGGCTAGATTTTCCCAAAAAGAAAGTATTATTCAGACATTAATAGCCAGAAAAGATTCTAATTATAGAGTTAAAACTGCCCCTCATCGTCTTTCTGTATTATCCGAATGTTCAAGACGCCATTGGCTTGAAACACGTGGAGGATTGAGATCCAATCCAATAATGCCGTTGTCAGAGGAATCTAATCCACCTAATCCAAAAGAGAATCTTGATATGGCCCTTCTTGGTTTAGTTGTACACAGAATAGTCGAAATCGGTATTGGTAATCCCGGCTTGATTTCCAGTAGTTCACCTTCATTACCCAATTCTTGGGTTAAAAATCATCCTAATGATATAACTAATCCAGAAATTCATAAAAAAATATTCAATGAATTAATTCCTAATGATTCAACTTCGTCAAATATGAGTGATATTGTATCAGAAATGACTACTAGATTGTCCAATAGTAGGCTAGGAAGATTAGTATCCGGTGAAATTATTCAGGGCGAGAAAGTTGAAGGTTTGAGAACTGAATTGCCGTTTCATATTAGTTTTAATGTTCTAATTAATGGATTAACCCGGAGTCGTTGGACACCAAATGGTCCCGAAGATATCTCAATAATCGATGAAGTTTTAGTTCAGATGGATGGATTGATTGATCTTGTTCTTTGTACAGATAGTGAAGAAGGCCCCTCTATTCGTCCGATTGACCTGAAAACTGAAGAGGCTTCGAACTTATCAACAGGTAACCTAGATGGATTATTAGAAGCTCTTGGTGATGAATCATATGTGCCATCATGTGATGCTGAATATTCTATGCTACATCATCATAGGATGCAATTAGCCTTATATTACCGTGCATTAGAAAAAATGGAACAGATGAAAACACGTCCGCGCAAAGTGTTACGTCCTGCCATTTGGGTTGGAGTCACTGGAAGATTAGTTGAGTATCCAGAAGATTTATTTTTGGAAGCCCAAACAGAATTAGAGGAAATTTTATGCAAAGTCGCTTCTATCGAACTTAATTCAGAAGATACTCTTTCGAATCACCCTCCACTTCCTTTAGAATTTTCAAAACCTTGCGATTCATGCCCCTTTTCAAAGGGTTCAATCCCAATTTGCGGCCCTGAAAAGCAGGAACTGTAGATTAAAGATTCAAAGACTATGTCACTTAAGATAGCAATATGTCCGTGGACTTAGATAGGCTAATGGCTAGAGCAGATGAGTTATGGGAAGAATCAATTATACCGAGTTTATCTGATTTCATCAAGATAGAGGCTCTCTCTCCAAGCTTCGAACCTAATTGGAAAGAAAAGGGAGAACTCGATGCGACAATCGATTTATTCACAAAATGGTTAGTCGAACAAGAATTAGAAGGTATGGAATATAAGGTTCATAGAATAGGTGAAAGAACTCCGGTACTTTTAGTCACAGTTGAGGGAACTGGTCCCGGAGAAGTGATATTCTATTCACACCTAGATAAACAACCCTCTAGACCCCAATTATGGTCTGAAGGATTACACCCATTGAAAGGAGTCAGGAGAGATCCTTGGCTATATGGTAGAGGTGCCTTAGATGATGGATATGGGGGATATGTTTGCGTCACCGCTCTAAAGATGCTACAAGAGCAAGGAGTTCCTTATCCTCGGTCACATTTCCTTATAGAAACATGTGAAGAATCAGGGTCTTACGATTTACCCCCATATCTTGATTTATTGACAGAAGATTTAGGTGAGCCTGACTTGATTGTTGTCCTAGACAGTGGTGGACCAGATTATGAACACATATGGGTTACAGAGGCGTTACGAGGATTAGTTGCCGGAAATCTATCGGTTCAGGTTTCTAATGAAGGAGTACACTCAGGAATGTCGGGAGGAGTAATCCCTTCTTCATTTAGAATTCAAAGAATGCTTTTAGATAGAGTAGAAGATTCTAAGACAGGAGAAATATTAGTTCCCGAAATGCATGTAGAGATTAGTGATAAAGTTAGAAAAGAGGCTGAAGAACTCGGAAAACTATTGGGTGATGAAATTTGGGCACAACTTCCGGTCGTAGATACTCTCAGACCTCATAATGAGGATTCGGCAGAAATTCTTCTTGATATGAATTGGAGACCAGCAATGTCAGTAATAGGTGCGAATGGAATGCCTCCGACTCAAACTGCAGGAAACGTTCTGAGGACGCATACCGATCTCAAATTAAGCTTCAGAATTCCACCTGGAATTAATTCTGAAATTATTGATTCTATTCTGAAAGAAATATTGGAGAGCAATCCTCCTTATGGCTCTAAAGTAGAATATATTCCAGATGCTGCAGCAGATGGTTTCCATGCTCCTGCTATGGACGGGAAAATCGCTGATGCTCTTTCATCTGCATCTCTGCACATTAGTGGTTTACCGCCTATGGCTACTTGGGTAGGTGGTACAATCCCATTTATGGCGATGATGCAGAAAAAATATCCTTCAGCCCAATTCTTCTGTACCGGTACCGGAGGGCCAGGAAATAATGCCCATGGTCCAGATGAAAAGTTGCATATTCCCTCATCGAAAAGATTGACTGCAGTTTTATCCGCAACTATTGCAGCATTATCTCAATAACAGATTAGAAATAGGCAATTA
>NYXJ01000069.1 GCA_002685315.1 Methanobacteriota archaeon | reverse complement strand
TAGGAACACTAAACCGTTTCATTCAATACTTATGGAATACTCCGAACGTTTGATAATATGAGCGAAAGAGTGAATTTTGTCAGAAGAATTACTGCGGTTATGATTCTAGGATTATTGGTTGTACCATTGATAGCGTCTTCATCATCATTGGAAGAAGATGATAGGAAAGAACCCGAACAAGAATTAAATTGGTGGGAAAATACGAATATGGATACCAATAAAGATAGGATTCATGATGCTATTTGGATGGCTCCAGAAAGTAGCCATTATGATTACCTTGATGAAAATAATAGAATTAGCGTAATTGTAGATTTTGATCATACTCCAACGATAGAAGATGAAAGAATGCTGGAACAACATGTATCTTTCGAAGTCCAATTTAGATACTGGTTAATAGACAGCATAGCAGGTAAAGTAGACATAGATTTAGTCACGAAAATTGTAGAATTACCCGGAGTTGTTTTCGTGGAGTTGGACGGCAGATTAGAGATTCAAATGAATGATGTAAATGAGATTCATGATGTCACACAAGTATGGCAAGACACTGGATACACAGGAACAGGAAGTGTAGTCGCGATAATAGATACCGGAATCGATAGTGATCATGTTGGTTTAGATGATATTGACGATGACAACAACACAAATGACCCTAAAGTAATAGCATTTTATGACCCAGTTAANACCCCTGAACTAACTAANGGNACAGAAGTGAAAGCNTATGATGATCAAGGACATGGCACACANTGTGCAGGNATAACTGCAGGAACTGGTGCGCCAGATTACCAATACAAGGGNGTNGCTCCAATGGCTCAACTTGTCGGAGTTAAAGTGCTTGANTCTGGTGGTTCTGGNTCTTTTGCAACCGTCATGGCGGGTATGGAATGGACTGTAGAGAAGAGGCACATNTTCAATATTAGAGCCGCGAGTATGAGTCTTGGTGGCCCAGGAGCTATTGAGTGGACTTCATCTGAAGAAGAATCTGTTAACAGAATGGGTAATGAAATGATGAGAGAAGGAGTTGCATTATTCATTGCTGCTGGAAATAGTGCATTCAGTGCTCAAATCGGGACTCCGGGCTCTGCTGAAGATGTGATTACTGTTGGATCACTAGATAAAAATACTGCAATAGCAGTTTATTCCAGCCAAGGCCCTACTGAAGAAGGNAGAGTNAAACCAAATATTGCTTTTGTTGGAAGTAGNGTTATGGCGCCAGANTACAATACAGGTNACGGNTANACAAGTAAATCAGGAACAAGTATGGCAACACCTGGTGCAGCGGGATTAGCGGCTTTNATGTATCAAGCGAATCCCGATTTATCNCCATTTGATATCAGAAANATTATGCAGGAAACNGCGACTTACAGAGAATGNCATTATATGCTGGCAAATGAGCCATGTGCTGAAGATAATATTCCAAAAAATAGACAAAATAATGTGTATGGACATGGACATGTTAATTCAATACCGTCTGTGATGGAGGCTGCAAACAAAGTATACGAATTATCACTTACTCTAAATGTGACATTAATTAATGAAATTGGAGAAGATAATAGAGTTCATTTGTCTCAAGGAGAAGAAGTAGAATTCAATGTTGAAGGTGGAGCTACAAAAGTGCAATGGAGAACATGGGATATGAGAGACAATTGGATGGATTTAGCAGATTTTGATGCCAGTGAATTGACTTTTGCAGTCACTCATTCATTACTTGTCGATAGGCTACAATATCTCCCAAACAACACTGTTGAAGGTAATCAAGTATTACTTGTTAGAGCAATTAATGAAGATAGGGCATCAACAAATTTGGCTATTGATATAACTATAATCGGAGAAGAAAAAATAGAAAAAAGCAGTAGTAGCNGATCTAGTAACATGGCACTGATAACAGGATTATTATCTGTTTTAGTAATAATTTTATTTGTTGCTCTGACTGTTACAACAATGAAATTGAAAGGATCCGGAGTATTTTCTGATGAACAAATTGAAGAAGAAATGGAAGATTGGATTGAAGATTTAGAAACTCAAATAGATAATGAAAACAGTGGTTAGTTTGAGCCAAATAGATGCAATTCTACTTACTGCAGGTGCCAGTAAAAGACTAGGGGAACCTAAAGCATTNGTNGATATTCATGGNGAATCATTGATTCAGATATTAATNAGAAAATTAAAGCAAAAAAAATTGAGAATAATTATTGTTACTCGAGCAGAATTATTTAATGAGATGGAAAAGTTAGGCGAGAAGGTAGTGATTAATACTCAGCCAGAGAGTGGCAGAACTGGGAGCATACANTGTGGAATTAAGGAANTTGAAAGNGAAAGATGNCTGATAGTTCCAGTNGACCGGCCAGGNTTCTCAAATACAACTATTGAAAAATTAATTAATTNGGAAAATACATNTTGTCCNAGTAAGAATGGTAAAGGTGGNCACCCAGTAATTTTATCTAAAGAGGATTGTGAAAAAATTCTTTCANGTAATCCTTCNACTCCTCTCCGAGATATTATCAATCCAATAAAANTNGAAGTNGATGATGAGTTCTTNCACCTAAACATAGATTTNCCTGAAGATTTAGAAAAANTAAGAGAAATTACTATTGAACATGATTTGTGATTGTTTCCTGACAATGANATACAAANTCAAAAAGTATAGNGCCCCCTCAGAGGTANATGTCAGTTCATGTTTTGTCTTGGGCATTGGATGAAGTAAAACAGGGNCANAGGGTCGCCATCGCAACAATTGTCTCTGCAAAAGGAAGTGTTCCTGGTAAACCTGGGGCAAAACTAGCAATTAATTCAAAAATGCAAAACTTTGGTACCGTAGGCGGTGCGGGATTAGAACTAAAAATCGAAAAAAAATTAATTCAATTGTTAAATGAAGAAAAAAAAGTAAATCGGAAAAAAGGTGGATTAATAGAAACATTCTATCTTTACAAGGATGCGAAAGGAAAAGAAGGCATAGCTCTTGACAGCCTGTGTGGAGGGCAAGTGGAAGTGAGTATGGAGATTATTGAACCAATGCCTCATATTTTGATTGCAGGTGGAGGACATGTAGGAAGATGTGTCGGGCTAGTTGCCGAATCATTAGGTTGGGATTACTCTGTTTTCGACGTTAGAAAGGAATATTCTAATACTGAAAAATACCCATTCTCCAATGAAAACATCTCAATGAATGCTAATGATTTCCTTGAATCTGAGGATTCTGAATCTATAAAACGATTTTCAGATATTCTATTGTTAGGACATGATTGGTCAGTAGATCAAGAATTATTGTTAGGATTCCTAAAATTACGAAAAGATGATTCAAGGCCTAGAATTGGAGCTATTGGATCTGTCTCGAAATGGAAGTCATTCAAGAAAGCGGCAATGGATGATGATGTTCGCGAAGAATGGTTCAATAATGCACGATGCCCGATTGGTATTGACATTGGTGCTGAAACACCTGAAGAAATTGGATTAGCGGTCTGTGCAGAGATTCTAGCATTAGAGAGAAAAATCACTCACACGGAGAACTGAAAAAGAAATAACGTCTCGGTTGATTGATGAAACAACTAAGTTTGTCATTAGTCTTGGTAATGATTACGGCATCACTCAGCGGGTGTATCTCTGATGATTCTGTAGATGAAACTCTGATTGAAGACGATGATACATTCAGAAATTATTCTGTTGTAGCACCTGTAGATACTGGAATCAACGTATATCATGATCATTTTAGGACTAATGAGACTTATCCTGAATGGCTTCTAGATGGTTTGGGAGTAACAATGACATGTGATTTGACCTTTTCTGGAACTTGGCAGGAAAGATATGAGGCCGATAAAGAAACATGTTGGGATAATATTAATTCTACAGACATAGTTTATTTCCCTGGAACAAAAATTATTGGTACAACACCTGATGATAATACAGAAATACCAATTCTAGATGATCCCTCTGATGGTCATGGAACCGCAGTGACAGGAGCAGTTTTGGATGCAAATCCTGATGCCATTATATTCTTTGTTGAGGGATTCAGTGACGCTGCAGTATTAGCGGCTGCTAACCAACCATTAGTGGATATTATCAGTACTAGTTTTGGGCCAATCGGTTCAATTCCTGTACCAGGGATAGAAGATGCAACTGAGATTGCAGTTGTACAAGAAAAGAAAATTCATACAGGTGCTGCAGACAATTCACCCTCGCCAGCAGTTCAAGATTCGACGGCAGGACCGCCCTGGAGCATAGGAATCTCAGGATATGCAGAAGAGGGAGATGATCAGAAGGAAACTATGAGTGGTTCATATCCAGATATAGCTGCGGATTGGACTCAAGTGTTACCAAATCATGATGATATTGATGGCTATCATGAAACCAGCGGTACCTCTTTTGCAACACCAAGAACTGCAGGGCTTCTTTCGAAGGTAATCCAACACTTAAGAACTGAATCGGGAGATTTCTCTTCAGGAGCAGACCCTAATCTAAGAAGTGGTTATTTAGTGAATGGAGACGATATGAATATTTCACAAGCACAAATTAGAGATGCGCTAAATCTATCCGCCTGGTACCCATCATTCAATACTTGGGACCCCCTTTCTGGGACTACACCTGTATCTCCAGTTGCTCCATGCACACAGATTGGTTGGGGAGTAGTAAATGAGTCTAATGTGGAGCCAATGATTAATCATTTGAATGGGAATTTAATACAACCTGAAAGGCCTTCTGATGTGACACTGTGCATGGAGACTAATCAAGAAATTCGTGAAACGTATTGGAATTAAAAATTACCGAGGGGTTCAATAACAAAAGTACGTTCCACGTAGTATGCGTAAAGTGATACTTAGATGGAAAACTATCTCACTTTACGGTGCAAAAGAAATATCAGAAATTCTTAATTTATGTGAAAGGATGGAAATTCTTGGACATCTGGCAATAAATGAAAAAAGTGTTACTCAGTTAGCGGAAATCAAGTTAAAAAAAGGAAAAAGTATAGATGATTTTTCAGATTTAGAGAACTTCAAAGTAATTGAGACACATGAAGAGAATGAGGATGGAGTTTTAGTAAGTTTGTTGTGTACTCATCCACTAGCAATCTCTGCAATTGAATTATCAAATATACATATTCACCCACCTTACGGCATTTCAGAAGAAAAAGGTATGGAATTGAGAATTTCTGGCTTATCAAAATCCGTAAGTAGGTTCATCAGGCTCATTAGAATGGTTTTACCTCCTGACAATATATCGGTTCAAACCTTTCAAAAGGAAGATAATGGAAGTGTTTGGGAATCAATTTTGACTGAAAGACAGATAGAAGTTTTGAAGCATGCTACTAGAAAAGGATTCTACAGCATGGATAGAAGTGTTACTTTGAAACAACTAGCTGACGAGATGAATATGGCGAGAAGTACTTATGGTGAGCACATAAGAAGGGCAGAAGTCGAAATAATGAATAAAGTAATGAAGGATCTTGAATAAGTTGAGGATGAAAATCCGAATACTCAAATGGAGAGCCCGTGTGGTGTGTATGTTCACATGAGTGCCATACGTCTACCGATGCTTCCTGGCCCTGAAAAAATACCTTGGAAAGCAAAAGTTAATGGTAAAGAAATTTCTAAACATATTGAGAGCAATGCTATTCTTTTAGATGTTCTAAGAGATCAAGTAGGCACCCTTGGAGTCAAGAGAGGTTGCGACATGGGGACATGTGGTTGTTGTTCAGTATTAGTAAATGGAAAACCTAAACTGTCTTGCTTAGTATTGGCACAAGAAGTCGAGAGTAGTGACATTACTACAGTAGAGGGGTTGTCTGACGGACACCACCTACATCCTATTCAAGAAATGTTTAGCGAATATGGAGGGAGTCAGTGTGGTTTTTGTACACCCGGTTTCTTGGTAGTAATCTCTTCATTATTAGAAGAAAACCCTACTCCTAATGAATTAGAAATTAAGGATGCAATAGAAGGGAATCTATGTAGATGCACAGGATATCAACAAATCGTTGATTCGGTTAAAGCCGCTAGTGAATTATTAGTTTCTGGCAATAAAATAGAAAATACTACTACACCAAAAAGTAATCCTAATCCGGGATTTGAAAATTGAGGAATGATAATGTCTGATGAGGAAAAGGATGAGATGGTTGGTTACCGTCAACAACCAGGGAAAATTTCTTTCTCTAGACCTGGTTCAGGAGGTAAAAACTCTTTCAGTGAACCTAGAGATGAAAAAATGATTCCTGAAAGTCAAGGAGGGATGAAAAAACAACTTTGGGGAAACCATAGACATGATAATTTGATTACGGGAAGAGTCGTTGGCAAACCTACATCTTTAGTTGACAGTAATTGGAAAGTTACTGGAAGAGCAAAGTATGGCGACGATATTAGATTACCAAATGAGCTAATCGGTAAAATTGTAAGATCACCGTACCATTATGCAAGAATTTTATCTATAGACTTGTCAGATGCATTAAATTTACCAGGAGTCGTTTCCATTGCCACGGGAGATGATGCAAAAAATAAATTTGGAGTCCTTCCTGTGACAAAAGATGAACATGCTATGGCAGTTGATAGAGTTAGGCACATTGGAGACCTAATCGCATGTGTAGCAGCAGAGGATGAAGCTACTGCCCTAGAAGCAGTTAGATTGATTAATATTGAATATGAAATTCTAGACTCAATTCACGACATGAAAGATGGATTGAGAGATTCAGAGGTACCTATTCATGATAGAGGAGAATATCATATTGGCGAGGCAAATATACAGAAAAGAGTATTTCAAGAATTTGGACATATTAAATCGATGAAGGAAAATGCTGTAGCCAGCCATAAAAAAAATTGGTTTTTCAATGGAGTGAATCATGCAGCCACTGAACCTCACGCTGTTGTTGCTGATTGGGATCCGTCAGGAAGATTAACGCTTTACACACCTCAACAAGTTCCTCATTACGTACACAGGGCTTTAGCGGATGTATTAGAAATTCCAATGCATCAGATAAATGTACATCGAACCTTTGTAGGAGGAGGTTTTGGTGGAAAATCCGATCCTTTTCCACATGAAATGTGTGCATCTATACTAGCACGTAAATCTGGTAGACCTGTTAGAATAACATTTGATAGAGAGGAAGTTTATTGGATAAATAGAGGAAGACATCCCTCCCATATTGAAATGAATCTACATGCTGACGAAGAAGGTAGACTATGTGGAATTGAGACAGATGCACTAATCGATGGAGGCGCATTTGCATCTTTTGGACATGTAACTACATATTACAATGGAGTCCTACATACTGCTCCTTATGAAATTGGAGCATTTCACTACACTGGAGCAAGAGTGTGGACGAACAAACCTGCCAGTGGAGCTATGAGAGGACATGGCGCTGTTAATTCAAGATGCGCAGTAGAAGTAGGTATTGACGATATTTCCGAACAATTACAAGTTGACCCTATATCTTTCAGATTAGCAAATTTATTACCTCCTCACTCTGCAACAATTACTGGATTCAGAGTTACTAGTATAGGGATGAGAGAATGTTTAGAAAGAGTGATGAAAGAATCTGGATGGAAAGATAAGTTCAGAAAAATGCCTCTCGGACATGGTATCGGAATTGGTTGTGGGTTCTTTATTTCAGGTAGTGGACTGCCTATACATTGGGACCCAAACAAGTTCCCACATGCAACAGTTCATTTGAAAATCGATATGGATGGCGGAGTAACAGTACATACAGGGGCAGCAGATATAGGGCAAGGGTCAGATACTGTAGTGGCCCAATCTGTTGCAGAGGTTCTAGGATTACCATTGGATATGATTAGAATAAAATCTAGGGAAACTGATACATCTCCAGTTGATTTAGGCTCTTATTCATCAAGAGTAACATTCATGAATGCAAATGCCGCGATTTCGGCTGCAATGGAAATTAGAAATGATTTATTGGACGCAACTTCTGAAATCACCAAAGCACCAATTGAAAAACTAGTTATTGGAGACAGGAGAATTTTCAGAAAAGATGATCCTGCAATTGGTGTATCTTACCTTGAGGCGTTGCACAAAGCTCAGGAAGATCGAGGAGCGTTAGTTGCCTCAGGAGCCTATAGAACACCTCCAATGGGTAGAGCACACAAAGGTGCAGCTGCAGGTTTAGCACCTGCATATTCATTTTCGGCATATGTAGCAGAAGTGAAAGTTGATGTGGAAACTGGCCAAACAAAGGTCGAGAAAGTTTGGGCAGCTCATGATTGTGGGAAAGCGCTTAATCCACTAGCAGTCAAAGGACAAATTATAGGCTCTTGTCACATGGGCATGGGACAAGTTCTTTCGGAAGAAATGAGATATGGTAGAACTGGAAATCTAATGAATACAGATTTACTGGATTATAAAATCCCTAGTGTACATGAAATGCCACATGTAACTCCTATTATCGTGGAATCAAATGACCCCGAGGGACCATTTGGCGCAAAAGAAGCTGGAGAAGGCCCATTATTGCCTATTTTACCAGCAGTATGCAATGCTGTTTACGATGCAATCGGAGTTAGGATGAATGAGTTACCAATTACTCCGGATAGGCTATATAAGAATATAGAAAGAAAATGTCGAGATTTGAAAATTGATGACCCCGCTAATTTACCATCGCCCAGATTAAAGCATTCAGAATTACAAGATATCCTTGAGAAAAGAGCATGAGAACATTCAATCAGAGATAAAGAAAGAAGATTGTCATCCGAAATTGAACCTTATCACAATGGAGCTTTATTTGGCATGGACCCAACAATTCCACCGGATGAGGTTGATGAAAGTTGGGAAGTAACTGTCATACCTTCTGAAGAATATCTAGAAAATCCTAGATTGGCAGGAAGTGCATGGGTTCACACTGAAAGAAGAAAGAGGGAGGGACTAAAATGAAAATGCCTCCATTCAAACTTTATACGCCAAGTAGTGTAGAAGAAGCAATTCAAATTGCTAAGAAGTTACAATCAAAAAAAGAAGATTTCGATTGGATTTCCGGTGGTACAGACCTAATTCCTAATTATAAATGGCATCTAAATCCAAAAAAGAATGTAATTTCTTTAGCAAATATTTCACAATTGACCGAACTCACGGAAACCACTATTGGTGCGATGGTTAGGTTGCAGGACTTAGCGGAATCAGATTTTACTCATCCTGTCTTAGCAAAATCTGCTAATTCAATTGCTAGCATAATGATTAGAAGATCTGGAACAGTAGGAGGAAATATTTGCCTAGATACGAGATGTTATTGGTATAATCAAACTGAAGATTGGAGAGAAACTATAGATTGGTGTCACAAGTGTGATTGCGGCACCGGAGCAGACTGTAGAGTAATTCCAAATCAGAATACATTATGTGTGGCAACATATCAAGCAGATTTAGCGCCAGTTTTGATGTGTATGGAAGCTAAAGTGCACTTGATTTCAACATCTGGGAAGAGAGAAATGGATCTTGTTGATTTCTTTGAATTGGATGGAATGAAGAAAAACAAACTATTACCGGGAGAGTTACTAACTCATATCACTATTCCTGAAGAAATTTCGAGTTGGTCAGGAGACTACCAAAAGTTGCGTCAAAGAGAATCTTGGGATTTCCCAGAAGCGGGCGTTGCGGCACTCTGGAAGAAAAGGGGAGGGGAATTAGAGAAATTGAGAATTGCTACCACTGGGCTAGAATCTATCCCGGGATATCATGAAGATTTAGCTATGGAATTTGTGAAAAATTGGAGTGGAGAAGAAAGTATCAAACAACTTTCAGAAAAAATTCGTAAAGCAGTAAAACCTGTTGCAAATACTTGGTATACCCCATCATATAGAAGAAAGATGGTGAAGGTATTAACAAAGAGAGCCTGTAAGGAGTTAATGAGTGAGTGATATGAACAAAGTTATCTATATCGTCGTCAGTTTATTTTTACTTGCGAATTTCGCTACAATTAGTTCTGCGCAAGAGCAACCTGAATTAGGGAATTGGGAATTAGGGATAAAATATATCGCGGATGATGACAGTAACCCGTTTCTTCTATATGATGGAGTATACCAAGTATTTGCAACAGGTTT
>NYXJ01000068.1 GCA_002685315.1 Methanobacteriota archaeon | reverse complement strand
AAGATCTACTTCGAGATCATGTATTATTTCTTGTTGTACTGTTAAATGAGAACGCCCATAGGCGTCTTTGGCATTAATTACTCCTAATAATTCAGAAGATTGCCTATCAATTGGATGGGAAATTTCATTCAAATCTCCTTCAACAATTGAAATTGATCCAGTTCCTGTAAGTCCTACTGTTAACCTATTACAGGCATCTGTGATTGCGGTATCTGGTAAATTATCTCTCAGTAATGCAACCATATCATCACCATCTAAAATAATTTCTCCGTCACTCAAAGTGAATGTCATTGAGTCTCCATAATTTAATGGCCTAGCTTGGAACGAAGAGTCCGCTGAGAGGAAGTAAACGACTCCAGCACCTACCAGTAAAACTACTACAATAACTGCAGAAATTTGTTGCCAATATTTCTTAAAAATATCCATTGAAGGCAACACAATTGTCATTGATGCTTGGTCTTCCTTTACCTCAGATGGGGGGTCAACAATTGTTTTTACTTCTTTATTTTCTAATGACCAAGGGTCGTCTTCGTCCAAAATTAAAGAAGGTTCTTCCTTTTCTAGGATTGCTGGTTCTTCAATAATTTCCGCCTCAAAAATCTCTGCTTCCATTATTTCTTCAACTATTTTCAATTCTTCTGTAACTTCTTTTTCTTCAGAATTATCTTCAATAACTAAACTGTCTTTAGATTCAACACGAGAAATTAATCTATTTATCGCATCATCCATCTCCTTGGAAGAGCGGATAGTTTCATTTTTTCCTTCAATTATAGAATCTTTAGGTTGAGGTTCTATTGGTGCTTCTTCGAGAAATAAATCGTTATTATCATTATTAGATGAGAAATGGCCAAGAATTCTCACAATTAATTCTGCTTTGTTACCAGAGGATGATATTTCCTCTTTTTTACATATTTCTCTCAAGTCAAAAACCATCATTTTTGATAATGAGTCGAACGTGTAAGACTCCCCGTCGGCCATAATAACAGGACTTGTCGATGACCCAAGTCTTTCAATACCTTCCTTCATCTGTGTTACAGAATCACTACTAGAGCACGAAAATACCTTTTCCGCAGCCAAAGAAGTCAAGAAGGTCGGGCGTTCGCGGCAAATTATGAGGCCTCGATTAGTCATTCTATCTCGTGGGCCAAAATTATACTCTACAAAGCGTCTTTCAGAAGAAGCAGAAAATGCTGGTTGGGATGTCAAAATATTGGATCCTCTATCTCTAACAATGATAGTTGATGACAAAGGAGGAAAAATATTCTACAGAGGTTGGCCTGTGGAATGTGAAGCAGTAATTCCGAGAATTGGCTATTCAATAACCAGAAGAGGAGTCTCTATAGTCAGACAGTTTGAAAGAATGGGCGTAATTGTCATGAACTCTAGTGATGGGATAACTAGGAGTAGAGACAAATTGATTGCTTGCCAAATGATGTCTTCAGGAAATATTCCTGTCCCCATTACTGCACAAGTGGTTTCATGGGAAGACACAAATAGAGCAATTAGTAGAGTTGGTGGAACTCCTTGCGTAGTAAAGTCGACAGAAGGGACCCACGGTTCGGGGGTATTTTTAGCAAAAACTGAACAACATGCTCGTCAATTAGTTTACCAAATGTTGGAAAGAGAAATGAGGCCTTTGGTGCAAGAATATATTGAAGAATCTCATGGAAAGGATATCAGAGCATTGGTTGTAGGAGGGGAAGTTGTTGCATGTATGAGGAGAAGGGCAAATGGGGATGAATTCCGTTCAAACTTTCATCTTGGAGGCAGCGTAGAGAAGGTAGAAATAGATCAAAATTTCGAAAAAATAGCTATTAAAGCAGCTAGAATTTTAGGACTAGAAATAGCTGGTGTAGATCTACTTGAATCAGAAAGAGGAGCACTTGTCCTGGAAGTTAATTCTAGCCCTGGATTAGAGGGTATAGAAAAAGCATCACAGATTAATGTTGCAGGAGCGGTGTCGAAGAGATTAAATTATTTGTTACGAAAAAATGAAGGAAATCAATCTTTGACGAATCAGAAACATCAATCTAGTAATATTGATGAAAAAAATCAAGCAAATTCATGAATTGGCATCTTTTCATAANCATTACAAAATGTAATCTAATTATGAAAATGAGAGAAGCATTCAAGTCCAATCAGGGATTCATGGCTTTGTCCTTAGGGGCATGGGATGCGCGTCGTTCGCGACGATGAGGCGAGGGAATTGACTGAACAGAATGAAGAAAAAACAATCTCAAAGGTTGTTGTGAACTCAAATGAAAAGTTAAATCTGAATAGCGCAGAATTGTTAATACATACAAAGAATCTACCACAAAGACTTCAGCGATTAGCTTTATTACCATGGTTCGAATGCTGGTCTCAACAATTGAAAACAGAAAAAAAGAGTGAGCATACAATAAGATCGTATGTGGTAGCAGCAAAAACATTCACAACAACACCTCTACCAAACGAGGAAATAATGTCTTGGAATGAAATTAAAGAGATTCAAGTTTCAGAATTATTTAACAGAAGTAATCCTAATAATGGTAGNATTGATTCATGGTTAAANACAATTGGAGATTTAAGACCTGCAACAATCAATGCAAGAATTGCAGCAATTACACATTTATTGAAGTGGATGGGATATACTATCCCTGAATGGATTCAGAGACCTGCAAGATCTAGATCACTACCCAGAACATTGGGTAAAAATGACTTGNAAAAGGTCAGATTAGCTGCAATNCGATCTGAAGACCCTATTGCTTTCCCTGTAATTACAATGATGCTTGATACTGGNCTGAGNTGTTCAGAAATCTGTAATTTAGACTTAGATGATGTTGATTTAGAAGATTTGTCGGCCTTAGTTATTGGTGGGAAAGGAGAGAAAGATAGAACTGTGCTTTTCACTAATGCTACACTGGATGCTTTAGATGCTTGGAGACCAATTAGAAACGCTAGATTGAAAAATTGTACTAGAGAAAAAGATCAAAGGTCATTATTCTTCTCTAGTCGAAGTCGGAGATTAAACCCCCGCTCTGTTCAGAAGTTATTGGATCGAATCGCTGATGCTTCAGATATCCCAAGAACGAGATTAAGTCCACATGTTTTAAGACATTCATTTGCAACCGGACTTCTNGAGAGAGGCGCAGATTTAGTAACAATACAAAGACTTCTAGGACATGCAAATATTTCAACGACAAGAGTGTATCTAGAAATTGGTGACCAGACCTTAAGAGANATTTANCATAGAGCGCAGTCTTCAATCAGTATCGCCGAACTAGAATCGGAGAATTCCNAAACGACNGAAGAAATTACCGAAAGTGCACCAANANTAAAATGATTATTTCCTAGCAGGATTCTTTTTNTTTTCTCTNTTATTGACATTTTCTGGNCCCTGCCAATCCCTATTTGCTAAGGTTTCGTTACCGATATGGCCAGGGATAGGGCAGTATTTTCCAGAACGGCAACGGGAACAATTGTCATTCGGAGGTCGCTCTACAGTTTTCACTAGACGNCCATACTTCCTCCTTGGCATGATGTNAAGTTAAACTGGAGGAACTTAGCAGTTGTTGTNACGNGATCAGGNAAATCAGTAGGTTGATGTTTGAAAGACACTACGGNCAATCNTGAAAGAAGGGGCTACTCCAAAAAAACCTCTTGGTTGTGACCCAAATCGTAGTTTGTTGTTTGCTCAAGTTATTTCTGGAGAACCGGAAATGAGAATTGATGAAGGAAATTATCTCAGAAATATTGGTTGGCAAGGTAAAACAACTACTGTTTTTCTTGGTGATATCGCAAATGTATCGCTGCGTTCATTAGGCCCTCATGACCCTCCTAAATTCTCAAAGAGACCTGATTATGATGAGCANCAATGGGTTCTCAATTCTTCTTCGGGAGAGTTAAAAATTAGTATTAAAAGTGCATCATATTGGGGATTCGGACTTTGGGCAAAATGCTTCTATAACGAGATTGAGTTGATTGGCCCACTATCTCTCAGAGCAAGATGCGTACATGATATAATGGCAGCATTAGGAAGAAACCCTTGGGAAGCATCTAGGGTTAAGAAGTTTGAAAAAATCACTAATGCATCTCTAACTGAACATGGAGAATGTTGGAGAGAACTATCGAAATATGCTCGGAATGAAATGGAAGAAGAAATATTAATTGTTGAAAATGAAATTAAAGGATTAATGGGTACGGATCCGGAAATAGAGATTATACTTGACAATGCAAAGATTGCTTTAGAAGACGCTAGAGCAGCCCTTTTAGATAGAAATGCACCAGCGGTTGAAAGAGCACTTGGAAGAGCAATTACTGCATTGGTTGAAGCAAATCCCGCTCCCAAAGTGAGATCATCAGAAATAGAATCTATAGTTTCAAAATCTATAGCAAATCAACATCAAAATACTGAAGAAATTAATGCAAGTGATTTACTGAATAATGACGTTGATTTCGTAGATTTAACTGAATCTGAGTAGTTAAAATCCAAAAGTATCTGCTAACCAGTGTAGAACACCATGATTCGCAAGATAAATTGTTACTGAAAAAGATATACAAGCAAAATAAATCATACCTCTTGAAATCTGAATTGCATCCTCAGATTCTTCATCGAAGTAACGAATCAGACCAGCCGCTTGCTGGATTCCACTTCCCTTCTTGTCCTTTGCCATTGTCAATCGGACCTACATTTAGTATTTCAACGCCGCGAATCATTGAATTCTAAAAAATAAAGAAAAAAATCTAAAAAATTGCCCTTTCAAGGGTCTAAAGTCTCAATAAGAACACACCCACCATCTAGTTCAACAATACAGGAAGCAGCATCCATTGCAGTTTCTAACCCCATTGTCATGAGTATCTCTCTCCTCGAACCATTATCTGATTGAAATATTAATCTATGACTTAATGCATCAAGAACTCTTTTGTCAACTACTTGCCAAACCCATTCATCTCTTTCAACATTGATTAATGCTTCAACTGGTACTAATGGACCCTGTTTGGCTCCATTCATTCTGGCTCTTTGCAATAATTCTTCTAATTTTCTTGAAGCCCCCCCTTTATCGGTTCTTATCGGTTCTCCTGTTTCTCTTGCTATACGTCTTCTTAGTCTAGTCATGTGCATCCCAAATGCGGAAACTACCGCAACCCTTGAGGGTTTGTTTGAAGGTATAACTATTATTGGTAAAGAAAAGTCTTGTAGACTGTTTTCCATATGAAAATAAGTTGACGGAAACCGTAAATTAGCAACAACTCTAGTCCGTTTGATTCATGCGTGATTAGTTAACCGTCGGAGTATGGACACAGACGAGCGCTCATGGGAAACCATTGCGGCAGATAGTGTTCTGATGAATGCAGTTAGCAGTTGGAGAAAAGATCCTGAAAAGTGGCTTGAAAACTCGATTGATAGATTGAATGAAACTGTAAGAGTGAATCCACTTAGAGATGATATTGAGTGGGTTGAAAATTGGCTTCAAGAAATTGGAGCGATTAAGATTGAATGGTTCGCAGGAGTAGGTAGTGCATGGACGCTACCATTTCCTAGAGGTAAAGCAGAAGGAGATGTGAAAATAATTTTAGCCGCGCTTCATGAAACAGGGAGATTGACTAGACAAGAGGCAGTATCTATGATTCCTGCTATTGCTTTAGACGCTAAACCAGGAGATTTAGTGCTGGATATGTGTGCAAGTCCGGGATCAAAAACTACTCAAATTGCTGAACATTTAGAAGGCAGAGGGATCGTAATGGCGAATGAAATTGCCAATAGTAGGATAAATACTCTTGTTGCTAATACTAAGAGACATGGTTCAATTACTCCAATGATTGTGCATCATGATGGTAGATTTATTCCCAAAGTTCCAAAATCAGGATTTGATAAAATACTTGTAGATGCACCTTGTACAGGATCGGCGACAACTAGAAAAAATCCAGATGTTTGGAAAAAATGGCTACCCTCTGGCGGAAAAACATTACATAAATTACAATTAGAATTATTGCTTAAAGCTGTTAATCTAACCAAACCTGGTGGAAGAATTGTATATTCAACGTGTTCGCTTGACCCTATAGAAAATGAAGCAGTAATTTCTGAAGTTTTGAAATTAGATGAAGGAATTTCATTATCACCAGCATCTAAATTATTAACAAAATTACCTGGAAGAAATGGGATGACTGATTGGCCACAATTAGATGAGGAAGGGAATATCTCAAAAGTTACTGAGAGTAATGATTCAATAATACCTCCAATCAATAATAGTATCAAAGAAGAGTTGAAGAAATGTTTGAGAATCTGGAACGATGATGTAGATGCAGGAGGATTCTTCGTTGCTGTTTTGGAAAAAGATGCTGATTATGATGTTTTAAAGATAGATTATGATAAAATTCTTGAACCGGAAAAAATAAAACCTGATGAAGAAAATTTCCCTCAACCAATAAAACATGAAATTGGAGAATTGATACGTGAAACTCTTGGATGGGATGAGAAAAATCTTTGGAGGAGAGGGAAAAGTATACTCTGGTCAACACCTGAAGCGAAAGAAATTTGGGAATCTGATAGAAGTAAAAGAAGTGGCCGGACTTTTATTCCGGGAAAAAGATGGAGACCACTTAGGGTAATACACTTAGGACTTATTAGCATAAAATTACAAGATGAAAAATTAGAAAGAATTGTTGGCAAAGCAGCACCGAAAATGATTGATAATATCAAGCATGGGAAGTCGGTAGTAAATAGTGAAGTTATCAATAAATTACTGAATGGAATAGAGCCCCCTGCATACGAAATAAGTCTTGAATTGAATAAGATAAGAGGAGGGCATATTCTGATTGAAGAAAATGAAAAGACTTGCCTCCCAGTCTGGATAGGAGGGAGAGTTTCTCTGATGATTTCTGAGCAGGAAAGGAGAATACTAAGGGCAAAAAGGAACCTACCAATTCTGATAATAAATGAAGAAGAATAGTATGTACTAAACATTTGATTAAAAAAATATATTATTTTTTGGCATATGTTCAATAGCCTGTCCTCAATAGGCAACATGAAGTGATTACTTGCTTGATGAAATTGATAAGAAAATAATTAGAGTTTTAGAAGATGATGCTAGGACGTCGTTGAGGAAGATTTCTGAACTCGTTAAAGTGTCTCTTGGAACTGTATCTAATAGAGTAAAAAAAATGGAGAAGAACGGGGTAATCAAGGGTTATTCGGTAATTCTTGATCCTGATCAAATTGGTTGGGAATTAAATGTAGTAATCGGACTAAGGATACAGAAAGGTAGATTGATAGAAATCCAAGAAAAAATCGCTAAGGATTCAAGAGTTCACGGCGTATATGACGTAACTGGAGACTTTGACTCAATGGTTATTGCTAGAGCTAAAAATAGAAAGGATCTTGATGATTTATCAAAAAATGTACTATCTATTGATGGAGTAGAAAGATCAATCACTCATCTAGTATTGAACACTGTAAAAGAGAAAACTGCATCGCTTCCTGAATGAAACTCTAAATCTGAGAAAGAGCTTTCAATAGTGAATCTGAAAAACCGATAATTGACTCCACCGTTTTACATTCAAATTTAAGTTGTTTTGCAAGGATATTTCTTAAATTTTGATCTATTTTTACATCCATAGAATTTAATTGATTTATAAATGATTTTTGAAGAATTTCTCCTGTTCTGTCCCAATCCATTAACAGAATAATTCTTGGTAATCCATCAATAGCTAATTCGGAACCATATGTTTCATACAAATATGCAATCATTCTTGGCCTATCCCATCCCCTATTCACAGTTTCAATAATGCCTGAGAATCCAAGTACTCTAAGGCATTTTACATCGTTTATTCCTTCTACAAGAATAGGACAATTGGAGCCGCCCTCATTTATTGGCAAATTACGTATTATAGAATCTTTAATTGCTCGAGCTGCAAGAAAAAATCTCTCTTCCCTAGTATTGAGATTTTTTTTACGATTCATATTAACATCTCTTTCTAATTATGGTTCTCAGAGGAAAAGTGGAGAGATTTAGGATTT
>NYXJ01000067.1 GCA_002685315.1 Methanobacteriota archaeon | reverse complement strand
ACCTATTCCAGCATTCATTAGCCGAGATAGAGAAGGTAGAACATTAATCGGCGGATATATTCCTTTCTGATGAAGTTCACGGGAAATTACAATTTGCCCTTCAGTAATATATCCTGAGAGATCAGGGATTGGGTGCGTAATATCGTCACCAGGCATTGTTAGAATTGGGAACTGGGTGATTGAACCTTTCTTACCCTTAACTAACCCTGCGCGTTCGTACAACATAGCCAAGTCAGTGTACATGTAACCAGGATAACCTCGACGACCTGGTACTTCTTCACGTGCTGCTCCAATTTGACGTAGTGATTCACAATAGTTAGTCATGTCTGTGTAAATAACTAGTACGTGATAATCGTGTTCAAAAGCCAAATATTCAGCAGCAGTCAAAGCTAATCTAGGAGTGATTAATCTTTCAACCGCTGGATCATCTGCAAGATTTACGAAAAGACAAGCATTCTCGAGAGCACCAGTTCTTTCTAGGTCATGCACGAAGAAATTATATTCTTCTGCGGTGATTCCCATTGCACAGAAAACTACTACGAAATCGTCATCACTACCAACTAACTTTGCCTGTCTAGCTATTTGTAGGGCAATATCATTATGAGGTAAACCTGATGCACTGAAAATTGGTAATTTTTGTCCTCTAACTAAAGAAGTACATGCATCAATTGCTGAAATTCCTGTCTGAATAAAAGAAGATGGGCTTTGTCTTGAGTATGGATTAATTGCAGCACCAATGATGTCTGCCATTTCATCTGCAACAATCGCAGGTCCTCCGTCTCTAGGTCGTCCAGCACCGTCTAGAATTCTACCAATCATATCAGTACTCACAGGTAATTTGAATACATCTCCAAGAAACTTAATTCCTGTTTGCTTATCTATGGATGCTGTTCCTTCGAACACTTGGACAATTACTTGATCATCGGATGTATCAAGAACTTGTCCGTTCTTTAATGTTCCATCTGTAAGTCTTAATTCTACAATTTCCCCAAAGGCTACAGGTTCCGTTTTATTTAGGAACACAAGAGGTCCCTTTACATCTGTGATTGTTCTATATTCTTTTCCAGTCATTTATATCACCTCTAATTGGCCTCCATAGTATCGGCAATTTGTTTATTCATAGCCTCTAACATCTCATCAATCTTATCCTCATAACCTGATTCGAACCTTCCTCTCATTAAGTCAGTACGAGCTGGGACATTCACTACATCTTCTAATGCTGCACCTCCAGCAATAGCCTTCTTCGATTCTTCTTGGAAAGATAATATTGCTTTAGCCATATTATACTGTAATTTTAAGTCACTGTATGTATCTACATCGTGGAAAGCGTTCTGTTGTAAGAAGAACTCTCTAATCATTCGAGCCACTTCTAAAGTAAGTTGTTGATCAACAGGCAATGCGTCAGAACCAACTAACTGAACAATCTCTTGTAACTCTGCTTCGACCTGTAGAAGAGCACTGATTTCAGTTCTAATTTCTGGGAAGTCACTCTTAATATTGTCTCTATACCATTGATCTAATGATGGAGGATACAAAGAATAAGAGTTCAACCAATTAATCGCAGGAAAATGCCTTTGTCGAGCAAGTCCAGCATCTAAGCCCCAGAATACCTTAACAATACGTAAAGTACCTTGGCTGACTGGTTCTGAAATATCTCCACCAGGTGGTGAAACCGCACCTATAACCGATACTGAGCCGTCACCGCCTGCTAAAGTTTCCACACGTCCTGCTCTTTCATAGAACTCTGCTAGACGACTGGATAGATATGCGGGGTAACCTTCTTCACCAGGCATTTCTTCAAGCCTTGACGAAATTTCTCTCATTGCCTCAGCCCAACGACTTGTTGAATCAGCCATTAAAGCAACATCATAACCCATGTCTCTAAAGTATTCAGCGATTGTTATTCCAGTATATACTGAAGCCTCTCTAGCAGCAACAGGCATGTTAGAAGTATTAGCAATCATCGTAGTTCTATTCATTAATGCTTCACCAGTTTTAGGGTCCATCAGATGAGGGAATTCATCAAGAACTTCTGTCATCTCGTTTCCTCGCTCTCCACATCCAATGTAGACAACAATATCTGCATCTGACCATTTAGCAAGTTGTTGCTGAGTCACTGTTTTTCCTGAACCGAATGGCCCAGGGATACCTGCTGTACCGCCTTTAGCTAATGGGAAAAGGAAATCTAAAATTCTCTGTCCTGTTTGTAAAGGAACCTCAGGAGCATGTTTCTTAGTGAATGGGCGCGGAGTTCTAACTGGCCATTTTTGCATCATTTGGATTTCAGCACCTTCTTCTAGTGTACAAACTGTCTGAGTTACATTAAATTCTCCCGAATCTATACTCTTGATTTTTCCAGATACACCTGGAGGAACCATGACTTTATGTTCAATTGTTTTTGTTTCCTGAACCGTACCTAAGATATCTCCAGAAGAAACTGAGTCTCCTGCTTTAGCTGTAGCATTGAATGACCATATCTTTTCTAAATCGAGACCATCTGCATCAACACCTCTTTTGATGAAAACACCCATTGTCTTCTCTAGTTCTGGTAGAGGTCTTTGGATACCATCATAAATTTTCGTTAGTAAACCAGGTCCTAATTGAACAGACAATGTTTGTCCAGTTCTAACAACCGGTTCACCAGGTCGGACACCAGAGGTCTCCTCGTATACCTGAATAACTGATTGATCACCGTGTAACTCAATGACTTCTCCCATCAAACCTTCATTACCTACGCGCACAACTTCATACATTCTTGGAGATATTCCTACTGCAGTTACAACTGGGCCAGAAATACGATAAATCACTCCATTTTCTTTACTCATTTCATTTCACTTCCTTTTATTTTAATCTAGGATTATTTCCATAGGTCGACTCCTAGTGCCGATTTGATAGACTCACGGAGGGTATTATCCTCTTCAGTCCCGATACCCAATACTGTGGGCGTGATACTCTCAGATAGTTGAACTCGTAACCTTTCTGGGAGAAGTAATAGATCGGAATTATCAATTACAATAACTCCTATTTCTTTTTCATTAAGTAATGACTTCATGATTGATGTCATTTCATCCAGATCTTTTGGATTATATAATCTCAAAACACCCGCAAGTTGGAAACCAAGAGTGAAGTCTAATGAACCTACAACAGCAATTTCCATATTTTCACCTCAAAAATCCATGTGCGCTTCCAATACCTCAGCNGTGAGGCCAATCGTCTTACCACGCACTAGAAGACGAAGATTTTGTATTTCAAGCACTTTACGCTCGATGTAGTAAATTACAGGGAANGCAGAAACAGGNTTTAGATAAGCGAAACGGCGTAAAATAGCATGTCTCTTGTGCGTTAGNAGAGTTGCGATAGGATCTAGAGACCCTATTGCTTCNGACTTCTCGATTGCCTCATCAAAACCNACATCATCAAATGCATTGCTTCGCCTTAANGCATCAACAATTGCTTCACTAGACGTTGCTTGTGATACTTGAGACATTACTGATTGTGAAATTCTCCCACCGGAAATTACCATCTGTAAACGTTTGTCTGGAGAAATATTCTGACGAAGTTCACGGAATTGATTGATAATATTACGGTGATCGATTTCGGTTCTAATAAATTTCATTAAGTGGATATTAGAATCTTTACCCTTTGAAACTTTGAGTGCATGACTGTAGTACTGACGGTCTAGTGCATCTTCCATCTCTTCAAGGCTAGGTTCAGTTCCTTCTAACTTAGCTAATTCTTTACCCCAAGGGGTTCCTGCCATTGCGTTTGCTGCTTCGGAAACTGTTTCAGTTGTTCGAACAATATCTAGCCAGATTGCGTTCATCGGGTTTTCCGAGGGTAATATCTGAGCTTCGATTAACTCATCAGAGCACCCCCCATTTACTGCCCTTAACACGGTTTTGGCTTTCTCATAAGCAAAACGTTCAACATAAATTGAAACTATTGACTTAAGAGGACCTTGACAAAATTTCATAACTTCGGATAAGTCATTATCGAGATTATGGAATAGGGCNGCTTCAACAGCGTCAGCACCGCTCATTCTAGCAGAATAGATATCCATTTCATTACGATATCCTAATTCTCCAATACTGGCCCCAATTGATTCAGGACCTGTTTGCAGCAATTGCCTCATCCTAGTAGGGTCAATTAATGATGCTTTACGTGCTTTAGCGCGGGCTGAAGCATTGTAGACATTTGAACGACCACTCACTATACCCGACATTTAATTCACCTTTTTAATTTCCAAATAAAGTTTTATTTACAGCACCAAGATTTGCTTTCCAAGCCTCATCTAAGCGGCTGTCAAAGCGGTAATCAAGAACTATAGAGCCATCTTTTGATTCGAGAACGAATCCTCCAAGCCCTTCTACATCCTCACCGAGAGTAAAACTCCCTTTTTCTAACACCTTACGGTCAGTAGACACGGGGCGGAGAATCATTCCATCGCCTGGTTTACTTGCTTCGGCTAAAAGTCCAGCAAGAATATCAGACCGACCATCCAAGTCGGGTGACGCCACTGCTGAACGTATTGACTCCCAAGTCTCATCTAACTCTTCACGTCTAGCGATCAAGAGATGCTTTTGGTTAGCCTGTTTAGCTGATGCAACTACTTCTACTGACAATTGTGCGCTTTCTCGCTCAGCACGTGCTTTCATATCAGAAGAAAATGAACTGGCTTCTACTTTAGCTTCATCTTCAATATGTTTAGCTTGTTGCTTAGCGGCTGCGATAATCTCTTCAGCTTCAGCTTTCGCTTGGGCTGCGATTTCGTTGGCTAATGCATCCAATGTCATTTATTACACCTCAATTTTAATTTCGTTATAGGGAACTTCCATTATTCCGCTTAAAGCAGGAATATTGAAAGGAAACCGAAAAGAACGATAGTCTCAGGTAGAGCAGTAAAAATCAGTCCGTTTACGAACTTACTACTATCTTCAGCAATCATACCAACAGCTGCTGCACCGATTGGCCCCTGGCTTAATCCAGTTCCAATTCCAGCAAGACCTAGAGCAATTCCTGCACCTATATTCTTGTATGCTGCTTCTGTTGAAGCATTGTCTTCCGCCTGAACGCTACTAGCAATCATCACTATAGATGATAATGTTAGCAACATACTCATTCCTCTCATTTTATTTCTGTTATTCATATTTTTTTCCTCCATTTTTTTCTAAGCATTTTGCTTGGAATGTGATATCACTCGACCTCCACGAAGTGCGAGCGGAAACCGAAAGGCTGGAAAGCCTCTCCGCTAGAATCATAATATTGCCTCATCCATTCTACGAAATGAAGCCTTGCTGCATGTATGTTGGGGCTAAATACTCCTAAAACCCAAGCGAAAATCTGTACGGACAACCATCCAATAAAGAAAACAGGCACTAAATATAGCTCAGCCTCCAACATTGGTTCCCATAGTTTATTTCCAGTTTCTGCAATTTTTACGCCTACAATACCTACNGCAAAGAGNCGGACATACGAAATTACTGACGGCATCATACCAATTGCCTCAATAGGTGCTAGGATCAAACTGACTGCAATTGGAATACCATGATAATTNTAAAGAGTCCAAATTAACATCACNACAGCAGAAATAGCAATTGCAGCACCGGGTTGTAACAAATAATCGAATTCATCAGGGCCAAGGAAACCATAGGTAAACATGAAGCCGCCAATTAGTAACACTATCCAAGAGCCATGTTCAAAAAATGCTGCTGCTAAGCCTACATGGCCATGGTCAGTACCGTAAAATAATACATCTCGGAACCCAATTAACTTACCGAAGATGATGTGGAAGAATCCTACGTAGATTGTCAATACTATAAGGTCCTCTAAATGAGTCCCTACTCTATGGAATGGGAATGCCAGGTTAATACCGTAGCCTAATTCAACAAAAGGCCCATAGCCATGATCGAGATCAAATGGATAGAGGTTAGCAAGGAAGGCTACAGGAGATAGATTCTCACTATACATGTAATGTCCGCTTGAGTCCTTCATGTAACTACCATCGGCATAGGTTAGCTTTTCGTAAAGGAAAATTTCCCATCCAGCAAACTCTGCATAAATATAACCAAAGATGAGTGTACCTAATCCTATGTAAATCAAGAACTTACCACCAAGATGCATCATTTCATTAGAGCGTGCCTTGCTATATACAAAGGCACCAAGGGAAATGGTTACTATCCCGTATGCCATGTCTCCGAGCATCATTCCAAAGAATATTGGATAAGTTACGAACATGAACAGAGTGGGATCAATTCTACCATAAGCAGGCCTNCCAACGGCATTAGTTAGTAATTCCATAGGTTTACTTAGTGTTCTACTTTGAAATGCAATTGGAGGCATTTCTTGATGGTGATGATGATCNGAATGNCCATGCCCNCCTCCTCCTGGCTCAACCTTGAACGGCGTGACTTCCGAATACTGNCAGTAATTATTTAATGCATGTTGAACTTCTTCGGAACGTGAAAGTTCAATCCAGCCATCGATAAAGAAAGCATGTTCTGAAACTGCGATTTTAACAGGAGCAGTAAGGATATCATGNTCCCTTTCTAAAAGCTCTAAGCCACATGCTAAAGATGAACCAAATTCATCACTCCAAGATTCAATATCCTTGATGATTGAAGATTGCTCGGAAGACAGTTTATTGATTTCAGATTTTATCTCTTCAATCAACTTTTTAGGGTTACCAGTAATTCCCTCTGGAATATTAATCGCCTGAAAACCTGATTGATTAAGAATAGATTGGATATCATTCGAACGTTCAGATTTAACGAAAACAGCGACTACCTTGCTGCCATTAATTAAACCTTGAAAGAATAGTCCTTCAATTCCTGCATCAATAATTTGGGACTCAATGTCTGAAGATCCCCCGGAAATTGTCCCTACAAATGTATTGAGAGTAGAATAGCCTGAAAGCAACTCTACATCTAAGTCAATAGAGGAAAGCAGTCCCATAATCGATTCTTCCTCTCGGAGCGAGGAAAGGCTATTTTCTACAGTATCTAAGCGGGTGCTCTTTTCCAAAAGAACATCTACAGCATCAGAAAGGGCACCATCTAATTCTGAACGTACTTTTTCGGCAGCAACAGGAGATTTTGGGCCATTGTAATCTACGATTGATGCTGCAGAACGTAATTTTGTGAGACGTTTCCCTACCATCTCAGATTCATCTTTGGGTGTACCTAGATTGAAACCTTCATCTGACCCATCGTATTCAATGAAGTGTAATGCATTTAGAGTTGCTAATGCATCAATTACTTCGTCAATTTTGTCTTTAGTCCCCGCAGCAAGTAATCTACCCATGCGCTGCGTTTTAATTTGAGACATTTTTTGACCCCCTAGATACAATTATTTCCTAAACGAGTCAATGACTAATTTCGCTGCCTTATCTCGATTTTTTTTACCAGAATCGTGAACATTTTTCTGTGCGGCTTGACCGTCATTAGAAACAACTTCTGCTTCTGTACCCGCAGATGCTCGAGCATCTGAAATTAGATTTTGTGCTTCAGACTCAGATGTTGTTTTTCCAGATGTCAAAATCTCAGATGCGTTTTGTCTGGCCTGAGAAACTATCTGTGCTGCGTCTTTTTTAGCATTGGACAACGTCTCAGTTGCCGCTATTTCAGCATCTTTAATTGCACGTAGAACATCTTCTCTAGCCATGGACAGCACCTGTATGTTGTTCTCGACCGAAAATTAGTATATGATAATAACCGATGTGAGTCCTAAAATGTATCAAGTGATAATCATGATACCNCCATCAGCACCTACCAAATAGTTGTATCTTTTGCGATAGTTCATGGATACCGAGACTATCGGTGAAGATGATTGGAATGAACTCCAAAAAAATCTAGAGGCTACTATACCTGTTTATGATAAAATTAATCGCTTTGCAACATTGGGACAGGTCTCTAAATGGAGAAGAAAAGTCAGGGAAAGATTACCTGAAGAAGGACTTATTCTAGAGGTAGGATGTGGGCCAGGAAGTTTTGCTGAAGAATTAGAAGGCAGGGAATTAATTTGCCTAGACCCCATTCCTGAAATGCTTCGTGTGGCTGAACCAAGAGTAAATGAAATGAGGGAGAGAAATGGCTACTCTGCAGCTAAGTTTGTCGAAGGTAAAGCCGAAGCATTACCTTTTGAAGAAAATAGATTTGATGCTGTTTGCACATTATTTTCATTCAGAGACTGGTACGATAAAAAGGCGGGATTAAGCGAGGTTTTGAGAGTATTAAAACCCGGTTCTTCAATAGTGATTGTGGATCCTGCCAAAATAAACAGAGTTCACGGGTACTTAGGTTGGTTATGGATGAGAATTTGGGTTGGTAGTTATGCAAAAATAATCTGTAAACAAGATGAGCA
>NYXJ01000066.1 GCA_002685315.1 Methanobacteriota archaeon | reverse complement strand
AAGTAGTTATTATTAAATCCATAATTAGTTGGGATGCACCTTCTCTGTCATTATTACTTAATTCTACTACTGAATTAGACCCTGAACCCTCTGACTGGAGGCAAGATTCTGCTCCTATGGCGTATTATGAGTTAATCAACGGCTCAATTATAGGTTTCAGATATGGATCGATTGATGGGAATGAATTGAAAGAAGGAGACGTTTCTTTACCTGCTACTGCAGTATCTGTTTTATTTACAAATCATTCTTGGTGTTGGGATGCCTCTCCTCAGCCTAGTGAGGCTCATTGCGATGATGATTATTTCGATACTGATGGTGACGGTTTGGCGGATTGGGAAGAGTTACTTGCCACATGGGGGCAACCCACTAACCCCAATCTTGTTGACACCGATGGAGACGGAGTAGACGACTTATCAGAGATACTTAATCAAACTGATCCGAGTGAACCTTGTAGTAATCTCCTAGATTCTGACGAAGACGGATTGAATAATTATTTCGAAAACACAACTGGTTGTGACTTAATTTTCGGTTTCGGAGGAAATGGTACCGTTGATACATATTTTACTCTGTGGAATGATGCCGATACCGATGACGGGGGTGTTACTGATGGGCAAGAATATCTTGATGGGACTAATCCTCAAAATAATTCTGAAGATGATTTAAATCCTCTTGATACAGATGGAGATGGTATACCAGATACCATAGAGCAAGCAATAGGACTTGATTGGTTAAACCCCGATACTGATGGGGGAGGAATTCCTGATGGCGATGAATGTGGGCCTGATTTTTGGTCATTAAGTTGTAACGGTTCAGTTAGCAATCCTTGGGACCCTAGTGATGATATAGATCCAAATATGTTAATGTTCATAGCTGAAAATTCTACAAGTGTAGATTTGGATATTACAAATTATTGGAGATGGCATACTTATGATTATTACACCGGAGTCTCCTTTGGAGTGAATAGTACTCTGGTCGGTGGAACTCCGATAGTCTTCGATGTTGGTTCAATGCAGGGTGTTGCGCATGAATCATTTTGGATTGGAAACAGTACAAATGATTGGACAATAACATACATGCCTGGTGCCGAAATAGGGCCAGGAGGGGAATTAATAGTCCCGTATAATACTGTGAATTGGACCTCATGGAGCGATTCGGGAGCAATCTTAAATTTCTCTAATTATACTAGAGACATTGGTGTCTCACTTTTGTCTGTTGATCAAATCTTTATTAGTAGCCCAGATGTTTTCTTTGGTTCTCAAGTGAGGGAAAATACTACTGCCTTCCTTGGTAGTGATTACGGTAAAGACTTGCCTCAATCTTACATAGNACGGCAGAGTGCAGTGCCATTGTCTATCACACAGGCTGTTTTAGCTGAATCTGGTGCATTTTCAGCATGGGAAAAAGTAGAAGCGATACAAGATTTCTTAATTAATGGTAACAATACTACTACATTTATTAGAAATAATGATCCAGTAGTACCTGATTTTGATTNAGATAATGATGATTTAACTCATCATATTCTAAACAATACAAAAGAGGGGTCTTGTGAACAATTTGCAACTGTTTTCACCGTAATGCTTCGTCATGCTGGTTTTGCAGCACGTAAAGTTACTGGTTTTTCTGGTGGTGATTGGAATGGTAAATCGTATGAAGTGTATGGTAGCCACTTCACTACTTGGGTAGAAGTTCAGATGCAGACAAATCAGAATCAAGGAAATGTAACTCTAGGTTGGGTTCCATTTGAAGCCTGCCCTCCACAAAATATCTTAGAAGTTGTAGATGATGTATGGGGGCCTAATACTTTTGATAGAGACTTGTCTGGTAGCGATCTTTGGTTAAATGGTACTCTGAGATTTGTAGATAACTTAACATCTGCNGAAAATGTATCTCTCAATTTATATTTAGTTCCAGGCAATGAAACAGATCTTGTCCCTGGTTCCGCTGCTAATTCTGATTACCTAGTTGCAACAGGTTCGACAGATATTAATGGTTCATTCGAGCTATCAGGTAAACCTCTGTTTCCGATAAATCCCGGATATGGTGCATTAGTACTACAAANTTTTGAGAAAGCTTATGTTGGCTCTCAGGGGATTTCATTTTCATGGAGAATCAATATCACTGATGATGCTACTACCTCTTTCACTTCTCCTCCTCCTGTAAACCAACCAATGCTAGGTGTAGGTGTAAACTCTAGTGTTACAGGTTATCTAAAACTTGAAAATCCTCCAAACTCCGATATTTCACNAATAGATGAAATGCAAGTAATTCTGAATTATACTACTTCTGTCGATGGACCTGTTAGTATGATTTCAAATGTAGGTACTGGAGGGTATTATGAGTTTGATATACCTATATCAGAATCAGAACCATTAGGGCTTATCAATGCTTCAATTTCATTCTTGGGTTGGCATGAGAATGATTTGAATAATGCGACCATCCCTAGTTATCATATTAGGCCACATACAGATAATTTCTTGTTTAATATAACTCCTGCTCCTAATCTAACTGTCACTTTAGAAGGTGTAGACTTGAACAATACATTCTTAGATATCGATTCTTTGATTTTCTTGAATGGCACTGTTCTGAGTTATGGAGATACACCAGAGGCATTGAANGGTACTCTGTATTTGCAGATGAGACGTNCTTCAGTCNGTGGACCTTTTGAAACTATAACGACTTGGTATCTAAATAGTTCAAACTGGACCTCATCACCAGGCCAATTCAATGTAAGTTGGTTGTTCTCTAGAGATAATGTATCTATTCCTTCTGGCCCAGTNGAAGTTAAAATCCAATTTGATGCAGAGGGACTTTTCGCTAATGATCAGGTGAATTACTTGACTGAACACGGCATTCGGAGTGACATTATTTTTTCCTATGAAATGATTCCTCAATCAAGAGGGAATCAGGCAGCTGTTGAAGTTTTCCTCACCGATCATACCAACACCTCACTAAGTAGTTTCTTGGGGACTTACGTTTTAGATTTCAATGGCACCTCAGTTTGGAATATTTCAGATCCTGATATTCCGAGAATAACTCCTGTCTGGATACCTGAAGACACTGCTCCTGCTGGTGACTATTCGTGGGTTCTGAATTTCTCTGGTAGTACATGGCTTAATCCTGCTAGTGTTGCAGATGTAGTTAGAATCCAAGGGCAATCAAATGCTATTGTCAACTTAGGTAGTGAATGGACTCCTAGAGGAACTTCCAACTGGATTTCAGGTTTTGCTCAGGACAGAAATCTTGGTACTCCTGTGATTGCTAATAACTCTTCAGTCACCGCGCAATTATTGGTTCCTTCAGACTTACCTCCTTTACCTGATGGTTCCCCGCCGCCAGATACTGTGATTAGGCTTGGAGGGAGCTTCATTAATCCGCTAAATGGAGAATATAATATTTCTTTCTTTATGCCGGAAGATATAGCATCTGGCGTTTATGAGTTACGAGTCTTTTTGGATTATACGATAAANCCGCCTAGTGGTGGAGAATACTACAAAGTTTCAGATGCAGATTCTGTTGATGCAGGTATACAAACTGAAATGATTGTTGAGTCAACTCCTTCTTCTTTAATAGTAATTGCAGGAGAGACAATGCAAATTAATGCTACAATTACAGATATAGCGGATGGATCACCAATTTCAGATATTATTGCGGATGTTATTTTTGATTCAGGGGGACCTCTGGAGCAGACTCTTCAGTCAGGTTTAACTTTAAGCGATGGAATAGTTACTTTCAGCCCAGTCATTCCTGCAGATTCCCCTCCTGGATTCTATAATGTTTCAATCATAGCTCCTGATGATATCCTAGACAATTTAACTGATGTAGATGCGGGAAGATGGTTAGGGAATCAAAGTACATCAAATTTAACAGTACAAGTTTCTAGTTCTATTAGTTTAGATCCATTCCCTGCCGAAGTTACTGCTGGTTCTACATTCTCTATATCAGGGCAGGTTTTAGATGCAGTAGATTCTAACAGAACTGTAGATGGACCAATGGCTGTAGAAGTATTTTTCTTGAATGACTTAAGTGAGACATTAGTTACAAACCATGTCACATCTAATAATGGCAGCTTTAACATCACAGTGCCTACTGATCCACTAGGTGATGGTGTTAGCAGCGGAATTAAGACTGTAATAGTCAGTGTAGTTGAAGGAAGTACTCCATTTTATCTGACAGGAACAGGAAATGACACTATATTAGTTAGAGGAGTTACTACATTTATCGATAAGTCTCCTATAATTAATACAGTTGTTGAACGAGGTTCTAATGTCACCTTAACTGCCCGAATTGTAGAATCTAGTAATGGCGATATCCCTTTGCAAGGATTGGGTGTTTCTGCTGAATTCCATGATACTTGGCTAGATGAGATCAACTCTAGTTCTCAAGGGCTAGTCAATTTTACATTCTTCATACCAGATTCACATCCATTAGGACAGATAGACACTATATTCTACTTTAATGGTTCAACTACTCTACATGGCACTTTAACATTGATTTCAACTATCACAGTGCGCTCATCGACTTTGATAACTGTGGACAATATTACTGATAATCCAGCGGCTGGAGAGTTATTCAATGTCAGTGGCACTTTAACATCGAGTAATGGAAGTGCAATTATAGATAGGCAAGGAAATACTCTGGCTCCTAGTCTGATCTTTGAAATCGATGGAGAGGATGATACGTTTACTGTNATAAGTAGTAACGTCGAGTTAGATGGTTCTTGGTCAGCAAGTATCCGTTTAGATCTAACATTCTCNAGAGGTACTCACAATATCACTGCAACCTTCACNCCAAATGTTAATTATTATCAATCCAGTACTGGAACNGGTATTTTTGATAGTAGAGGCTATTCACTTCTAACAATTGTNAGCCCACTTGATTTAGACCCTGATAGCAGAATNGTAAGAGGCGAAGANATGAANATCTCATTATCCTTGATTGATAATTCTGCCTTACCGGTNGANTCCGTTGTAATTTCANTAATTATTGATGGTNCAATNATATCGAATGTNACTACTGATTTATNNGGANTAGCCAATGCATCGATACTGGTAGACTCNAATAGAGTTGCAGGNCCTATGGAAATAAGTGTTATATTTTCTGGAATTGAAGGAACCACGGGCCTTGTTGGGGATGAATCAGTAACTAGAGTAGTAGTACTAGCTCCAACAGTAATTGAAATCACTGGGATTACAGGCTCTTCTATTGCTGGTGAATCGGTTTCTTTCCATGGAACTTTGTTGGATGAGCATGGCCAATTACTAATTGAGGATGGAATAAATTCCGGTGGAGTTATTCATTTGTCAATTGATGGACTAGACGTCGGAGCAATATATACTACACTAAGTAATTCATCAACAGGTAATTGGACGATTAATTATGAACTCCCGTTAAACACTGACTTTGGTTCACATGAAGTAAAAGTGGATTTCTTTGGAGGATTTACTTGGGTCGATCCAATGGGTCAAGGGGATTCGTTAAATCCTGAATATTATCTCCCGTCTTCTTCTGTTTCGATCTTCAATGTTACTCAGACCTCTCAAGTTGTTTTGACAACACCTCCTGGTGAAATTGATCGTAATCAATTACTTGTGATTGAGGGTATGCTAACAGATGGTGCAGGACGTGCACTCCCTAATAGGGGTCTTTCTGTATATATGAATGATCAATTATTAACTGGTTTAAATGTAGATTCCGATGGTAATTTCAGTCTATTCATACCAGTTCCTTCAGATATGCCATTAGGTCCTCGAATTGTTAAGATTGTATTTCAGGGTGAAGAATTTATCCTTTCCTCAAATTCCTCATCTGTATTCATAGTATATTCATCTACGGATGTATTCATATCCGAACCTAGTGCTGTGGCAGTTGGAGACAATTTAATATTACAAGGAAACGTAAAAGATAATCTTCCTGATGGATATCTTTCGAATCATTCTCTTGAGATATTTATTGACGGAGTATTGATTGGTATTACTTCAACCGATGAACAGGGAGATTGGTCGTTAAATTGGGTAGTTTCAGAGTTCTTGGATGTAGGTGTACACACTATCACTGTTAAGGCTCCACAACAAGGATATTATCGTGAAGGAGTTACTGAAACAAATCTTACCATAGCTTATCATTCTGGAATTAGCTTACAAGTTGAATCAAGCGTTGTTACTCGTGGAGGGCAATGGAATTTCACCGGTAGACTTTATGATGCTGATTCCGAGGGTCTACCAGGATTAGCTGGTCGAGAAATCATCATTTATTTAGATGGTGAAGAGATTGGAAAGACAAATACTCTAGCCAATGGATTTTATGAGTTCGAACATATCTTAGGATACTCAATTGACAGAGGTCAACACGATATTTTAGTAGTATTTTCTGGAGAAACCTATTATCTTCCAATAAGTTATAATATGTCTGTTTATGTTAGATCAGATATTGAAATAGAAATATTATGGATTTCTGAGACCATTATCAGAAGCGATGTTGAACATCCAATTAAGATTGAAGGACGAATTTTAGAAATCGGAGGGGGTGGAAATGTTATCGAGGACATGGTTGTCACTTTACACTGGCTAACAGATGGTCCAGAGAATGCCAATGTACAATGGGATGAATCAACTGGTCATTTCAGAATACAATCTAATGCTCATTATCCAATGCCTCCTGGACCTATAGATCTAGTAGTAAAAATTGAATCAGATAGCGCAAGATTCCTCAATGGTGGTTCTGAAGACTTATCAGTTTCAATAATGGTCCCTGTTAATTTCAAGTTTACTCCTGAATCTATTAAAATTGATAAAGATGTAAGAATAATTAGAGGTGCTGTCAATGTCACTTCTACAGACTCATTTGAACCCGTTGCTAATATTTCAATGTCTGCTTCTTTAATTAACTCCTCTTCGGGGCAGACACATTTCAGAGTAATAGAGATGACCGATGAAGATGGTTTGTTTACTTATGAGTTTAAGTCAATTGAGGGTCTACCTACACTCTGGGACAGGGATTTCTGGGGTGAATTAAGCATTAACTTCTACACAGATTCTCTATTCATTGATCCTTCAAACAGAACTTGGTTAGCTACTCAACAAAATCAAAATCCTCACGTGACTATAGAGTATGAGGTTACAGAAGAATCCTCCATCTTCCAATCGTTACTTTATGCTTCGATTATCTTAATCATACTAATTGGAATGGTTGGCAGTGGTCTATATTATCAACGTAGAAGAAGTGCAACAATAGATGAATTAGAAGGTATATTTAGTTATACTGCAGAACTCTTGGCGGCAGGGGATGAGTTTAGAGAAGCAATTTACAATTGCTACGAAAGTCTTTGTCAAATATTAATGCGGAGAGGGTTCTTACGTAGAGATTTTGAAACAGTTAGAGAGTTTGAGATAGCAATTAGGTCTGCCTTGCCTATTAGTGAACAATCATTAGTTTCTTTGGACAGAATTTTCGAGGAGGCTAGATACTCAAGCCATGTTCTCGGGGAGGGGCACCGTCAAAATGCACAAATCGCTCTTAACTCAGTTTTACAAGAAATTGATCAATTACAAGATATCCCGGTCAGAGATGATTACGTTTCAATGGAAAATGAAGAATTATAGAAATAGAATTTCT
>NYXJ01000065.1 GCA_002685315.1 Methanobacteriota archaeon | reverse complement strand
ACCTTTCTGTAAAGGCCCCATCACCATAAGCATTTGAATTTTTGAAAGGCCGAATGCTAGTAATAAAGAGGGTTTAGAATGGACTGGAGAAGCTCCTGGGGTTACTTTATATCCTCCTCCAAATGTTTGACATTGAGAAAGACAGAAAAGTCCTGAAAATTCAATTACTTCTCCTGGATTATCATCGATTTTTATCCATCCGTTCTGTTTTTTCCACCCTAAAACTGCACTAATTCCTAGAAATGTATATTTTAATTGTCCTCTAATCCACTTGAATTTACCTTCATTTTTCATTCTATTAACTACCGAAGTTACTCCACTATCAACTTCTAAGAAACTCCAGCGAACCATGTATCCTTCTTTTTCAGGAGTTCCATCTACTGAATGATGCTGTGGATCTGGAATCGAATGATGCCCAATAGCGGGTCTCCCTTCAACTCTAACAGCACCAACTGTTCGGTCAACTCCGTTACCTAGAATATCAATCGCTTCTTTCATTCCAGGGTATTTTTTGCCTCTTGGGATCGGAATACCATGCGCCCTAGCATAGTCATTACCACTACCAATAGGAAGAATACCAAGAGGTGTCTTAGAACCTCTCAATCCAGAGGCTACCTCATGGACAGTTCCATCTCCTCCTACTGCCACTACAAGTTCATATTCCTCGTTAACAAGACTATTAGAAATCTCAGTAGCATGCCCAGGATATTCGGTTTTATACAACGAAATCTCAAATCCAACTTCTTCTAGTGCAGGTAAAAATGAGTCCCACTGTTTCAATGATAAACCATCTCGGGCCTTTGGATTAAGGATGCATGCAATACGTGTCACGTCTACCTGAGTGAGGATTTAAGACTTGAATGCTCGCAAAGCGAGGAATCTTGTATAAAGAATACTTCGAACNNCNTGAGGGAGACGTATGCAAGACGAGTTTTTCATGCGCAGAGCAATTGAATTAGCGGAAAAGGGACGTTTTGCAGTTCGCCCAAATCCGCTAGTTGGTTGCGTGCTAGTTAGAGATGGAGAAATAATCGCTGAGGGCTGGCACGATCATCTCGGAGGGCTTCATGCAGAACAAATGGCTATTGCCGATGCTGAAGCAAGGGGCGTTGAGACTCAAGGTTCTATTGCGTATGTCACACTAGAACCCTGTAACCACTTTGGGAGAACTCCTCCTTGTAGCGAGGCTTTGATGTGGGCAGGTGTAAAAAAGGTCATTATCGGTGCTGCAGATCCAAATCCTACAGTCAGGGGAGGCGGTGTAGATGCGCTATCAAAAGAAGGTATTGAAGTTGAGATAGGCTTACTCGAAGAAGAATGCTATGCCCAAATGTCATCATTCATGCATTGGTGCGAACATAGAAGACCGCATGTATTACTTAAGGCGGCAACAGATAATAATGGTAGAATAGATGGAGATCCTGGAAAACCTGCTGTTAGATTTTCAACGAAGAAAGCATTAGAAATGGTTCATGAAATTAGAAGAGATTCTATGGCAATAATTGTAGGAGTGAATACTGTGATCAGAGATGATCCTAAATTAACAGTTAGGGGAATAAAAAGTTCTNCTGATATTGTACCAAAAAGAGTAGTTATNGATCCNAATAATCGGATTCCGATTGATTGTCAATTAATGACAACTCCGGNTGCTGANACATACCTAATTAATGCCAAAAAATATGATNCAACCAAAGATANGGCTCATGTTAATAGAATAGTTTTACCTACAGAAAATGGAGATATAGATGTCAAAAAGATTCTACACTGCTTGGGAGATTTAGAGGTTCAAACTTTGTTAGTTGAAGGAGGGCTAGAAACTTGGAAACGTTTCTTAGAACAAAAATTAGTCGATTCAGCCCATCTTTGTATTTCGAACATAGAATTAGATGCACAAAATGGAGATTATTTCTACAAAAGTCATCTTGAAGAAGCAGGATTAGTTTTGAAAGAAGAAATAACATTAGGTAATGATATTATCACTAAATGGGAGAGAAACTAATGAGTGGAACAAAAATCCAGAGTTTTCTGGATAATAAGCTTGTCAAATCATTTGTTGCTTTTTCAATATTCAGAGCATTTTATGGCTTTGGAATACTCATTGTAACATATTTCATTGATAGAGAAACAAGTATACCATGGTGGTTATTCCTAGTGTTCTCAATGATTTTCTCAAGAGTATTATTCAAACAAATCAAAAAAAGAAAGAAATTAGATAATAACTCCTAGAATAAATAGTTTCTATTTAATGGTGGGCCGTCCAGGATTCGAACCCGGGGCAAGGCGTCCGAAGCGCCCCATTTTATCCACTAAACTAACAGCCCAGTAATTGTCTGTGCGAGGGTAATCTGATTTCAATGCAACGGATGGCAGACAACAACCATACGGGCTAAACTCTTGTGAACTTTTACCGGAGAACGTAGATTAACTTTCCAACCTCTTTTGTTAACCTCTTTTTGAATCTCACTCCAAGGACGACCCATTACAATATAATCAGTATCAGGATTATTCTCGAGTGACTCTGAGCCAGCAGGCAACATAGTCGATATTACTGAATTAGGATCTATTATTAGTGCCTGTTCAAGTGCAGAAAGAAATAATTCCAAACCATCGTCTGATTTCCAAGCATTCCTACCATAGGGTGGGTCAAAGACAAATATGCTATTTTCTTTTGAACCCCATAAATTTACAATATCCTTTACACTACATTTCTCAACTTGTATTATATTTTCCTCATTATCATTAGCCCAAGATAAATTCTTCTTAACGCCATGAACCATAGTAGGGTCTAAATCACTGACAAATATGTCCATTCCTTGCAGTAGAGCTTCTATTGCTATACCTCCTGTTCCACAAAATGGATCGATAAAATTTTGTGGAGTTGTTCCTTTCCTATGAGCAAGTGAAATTAATAATTTAGCTAATCTTGGTTCTAGAGAAATTGGCTTAAAGAATGGTCTTTCCATTGGTTGGCGACCGATATAATTCGTTTTTTTCCAATTATTCTCTCTAATTCCCCAAACGATACAAGGATCTGTAAAAAGAGAATCCCTATGCACTTCTCCTTCAACTTCTCCTGCAGCTATAATGACAACTTCAAAATCCGGATCGTGAAGATTGACAGGGTTTTTCTCTGAAAATAGTATTGCACCTACTTCTTTTTCTAAGTCTCTACGGGAAATATTTTCTATGCCCGAACCAAGTTTTTTACTCCTAACAGCAAAGCTTCCTGGAAGTAAATTTTCTTTGCACCAATTAGAAATCTCGTTAACTATTGAGTCGAAGTCTGAATCATAGGAATGCCCGCCGAAATGTAGTAAATCATCTACTAAAGCTGCTCTAGAAACTCTAGTAAGAAAAATGTCATCTATTGATTCGTCAAGTAATACTATTCTTGGATGTAATACTTTCAAATCTCCAAATAATGCATTAATTTCTGAACGAAATAATGGAGGATGCCAGCCACTACCAAGGAGGAGACTTTGCGACATTTCAACACCCTATGTTTCACGCGTGTACGACTTCAACCCTAAATGCCTCGACGTCGGCCATAGCATATCAACTGAGGAGCGGGACAACCATGGGCTGTAATCTAAGAGACCTAGCACCTTCTCAGCCTATCGATTTAAGTGAACTAAAAGGAGAGAAAGTTGCTGTAGATGTTTTTCTTAATGCATACCAATTCATCACGAGTCTTACCGGTCAAGATGGAAAGCCATTATCGTATAATGGGAAGCCTGTAGCACATTTAATGGGGTTCTTAGATAGAGCCACAATAATGATTGAAGAAGGGATTGATCCTGTGTTTGTTTTTGATGGTAAGCCTCATCAACTAAAGATGGAAACATTGGGTACTAGGAAAGAGAGGAAAATAAATGCAGTTTCTAAATGGGAGGCTGCAATTGAATCCGGAGACCTAGCAGCGGCTAAGAAATTAGGTCCACAAACTGCAGAATATAATAGAGAAATGGTAGCAGAAACACAGGAGTTGTTTGATTGTTTAGGAGTTACCTGGTTAGAAGCACCAATGGAAGCAGAAGGTGCTGCCGCTGTAAGATGTAGAAATAAGGAAGTTTTTGCTGTAGCAAGTCAAGATTGGGATACGCTGCTTTATGGAGCGCCTGTGATGATTAGAAATCTGACATCTCACGGAACAAGAAAATTTGGAAGAGTATTACAAGCTGAAAAAATAGTTTTACAAGATTTGTTAGAAATGCATGAAATAAATTATGAGCAATTGGTAGATCTAGGAATAATGATTGGGACTGATTTCCATGAAGGAATTAGAGGTATTGGACCAAAAACCGGACTTAAGTTAATTAAAAAGCATGGAACAATGGAAAATGTTTCGATTGAAAAAGGGTTTGATTTACCTGAAAATCTAGCAGAAATTAGAGAATTATTTAAAAATCATCCAGTACATTCTCACCCATTGCCGGAATCATCTAAATCAAATGAAGAGAAACTCACACAATTCGCTAAATCTAGAGGATTTAGTGATAAAAGAATTTCAAGAGCAATTACCAGATTAGCTAATTCTAATAGACTGAAGTCTGATAGTCAACCTACATTATTTGATTTTTGAAAAGGTTGCGACTCACCCTAGGACTTAATCGCCCTAGGGGAGTCTGTCGCTGCATGACATCTAGGATGTTGCAGGCTAGCAAAACAATCTAGTCATCCAATTTTCTAATCAAAGGATTCCGCTGTTTTCGTCGGCATCTAAGATACCGTCTCCATCATCGTCATCATCTAGATGATCAGGCACGCCATCATTGTCGTGATCGAATTGGCCAGTATTACTCCAGCCATCATTCTGCTCAAACCAGTCGGAAAGACCATCATTATCATCGTCTAGATCCAAATAATCTTGGTATCCATCGTTATCATGATCGTATCTCCAAACGCCTACAACGCCATCGTTTTCGTCAACGTCAAGGATATCATCATTATCATCGTCAGTGTCAACACCGTCATTTAGTCCGTCATTATCATGATCGCGCGAGTAATCCTCACCGTTCGGTCCAATGTCGTTCCAGTTGTCAATGCCATCATTATCGATATCAAAGTCTACGTTATCTCTAACACCGTCGTTGTCATGATCATAGATGTCTGTATTTGGGTTTCCGTCATTGACTTCCTCTTGGTCGTCTATTCCGTCACCATCATCGTCATCATCATCTGCATCGTCGATACCATCGTTATCGTGATCCTCAGGGTTGGCATCCTGATTATCAGGAATACCATCGTTGTCGTCATCGAAGTCTAAGTCATCAGGGATGCCATCTCCATCGTTGTCGTTTTCACCGTTCTGGTCTTGGTTCTCGAGCTGTTGGTTTTGCTGCTGATCGGATTGTTGACCCTGTTGTCCTTGATTGGAGTCTTGGGTCTGACCTTGTTGCTGTTGGTTTTGTCCATTCTGGTTGTTTCCATTCTGACTATCGCCAGTTTGGTCACCTTGTTGCCCAGATTGTTCTCCACCTGATTGCTGGCCTTGTCCATTATCTTGCTGCTGACCTTGCGATCCATCTTGACTGTCTTGGCCTTGTTGACCATCTTGTCCAGATTGTGATCCTTGATCTTGGCCCTGGCCTTGTTGACCATCTTGACCTTGACCTTGACCTTGACCTTGGCCTTGACCTTGGTTACCTTGGCCTTGACCTTGGCCTTGGCCTTGGCCTTGGCCTTGACCTTGTCCTTGGCCTTGACCTTGTCCTTGTCCTTGACCTTGACCTTGACCTTGACCTTGTCCTTGTCCTTGTCCTTGTCCTTGT
>NYXJ01000064.1 GCA_002685315.1 Methanobacteriota archaeon | reverse complement strand
CTATTGTGAATCACTACGTCAAATTGGAGCAGCACGTGAAGAAGTACCAGGTCGTCGAGGTTATCCTGGTTACATGTACACTGACTTGGCTATGTTGTACGAACGCGCAGGGTTAGTTAAGGGTAAGAAAGGTTCAATCACCCAGTTCCCAATTCTAACAATGCCTGGTGACGATATTACGCACCCAATCCCTGATCTCTCAGGATATATTACTGAAGGGCAAATTGTAATTTCTCGTGAACTTCATCAGAAAGGAATATATCCGCCGATTAATGTTCTACCTTCTCTATCTCGGCTAATGAATGCTGGAATAGGTGACGGTAAGACTCGTGAAGATCATAAGTCAGTTTCAGATCAACTATATGCTGCATATGCTCAAGGTAGAGAACTGAGAGGTTTAGTCGCAATTGTAGGTGAAGATGCTCTAAATGAGAGAGATTTACAGTTGCTTAAGTTTGCAGATATTTTCGAAAATCAGTTTTTGAGGCAGAGTCGTGATGAAGATAGATCTATTGGCGAAGGAACTCTAGATTATGCTTGGGAACTTCTTTCCAATATCGATACGAAGTATTTAGTACGTCTTGACCAGAAATGGATTGATAAATACCATCCTACAGATAAGAAAGAATGATTACTAGTAATAAGGAGATGAGATAGATGGCATTAGACATCAAACCAACACGTTCTGAATTAATCAATCTAAAACGTAGAATCAAACAGACTTCTAGTGGATATAATCTTCTTAAAATGAAGAGAGATGGTTTATTCTTCGAGTTCCGAACATTACTGGCTGAAATGATAGCAGCTAGAGAGGAACTTGTAGGTACGTATAGAGATGCTTTGAAATCTATCGCATTGGCATCTTCAATTGAAGGTGGTCTAGCAGTTAAAAGTGCAGCGATAGCGGCGACATCTGGTCCAGAGGTAACAGTATCTAGAAGGAATATCATGGGCGTAGTTGTGCCCAAAGTGGATGGGACTAACCTGACAACGACCGTAGAAACTAGACCTACTGGAATTATCGGAGGATCCCCTTATATCGATGAATCTGCAGATTCTTACTCTATCTTAATTGCTAAAATAGTCAAGGCTGCTGAAATGGAAGCAACATTGAAGAAACTATTGGAAGAAATAGAAGCAACTAAGCGGAGAGTAAATGCTCTCGAATTCGTTGTAATTCCTGAGATGAAAGAGGCTCAATCATTTATTCAACTTAGACTTGAAGAAATGGAAAGAGAAGAAACTTTCCGACTTAAGAGATTCAAGAATAAATGATTTTATTGTTTTATTTCCTTCAGACTCTCACACACGGTTTGATAGGGGATGCTCTATGTTCAGTGTATATTGAGATGGAGGTGTGACTATGTCAAATGTTGAACCAATAGTTATTGATGTTGAAACTTGGGGGCAAAGAGAACTTATTGAAGAAATTTGTAGCCGCTATTTCGTAATAGGTAATCAGTCTGGATTGAGTGATTTTTCTTGGGAAATAAATTCCCGTGATGGTGGAGACATTAGCACAAACCTCAATGAACTAAATATTCATTTGAAGCAACTAAGTTTGATAGGATTATTAGATGAAGGAAATCCTCCAATTCTCTCAATAATTCGTTATCCGGTAGATCCGGTTAATGTTCCTTTTTGGCAACAATCATTGATTTGGTTTACAATGTTCATTTTTACAACACTAGCAGGTTGCTATTGGATTTCGCAATTTGAAAATAGTATATCAATATTTAATTCGGAACTATTTTTAGAATCATTGACATTTTTTAGTATGCCAATATTCTTGACTATGCTCTCTGCTCATTTTATTAGGAAGTATATCGCTTCCCTTTTCAGAGTTGATGTAGGGAATCTTGTCCCCATAGCATTCCCTTTGATTTCTCCTTTTTGGCCATTTGGAATCGTAGGCGTTTTTGGTCAAAAAAGAGTCGATACTATCACTTATCCAAATAGAAGGTCTTTGGGCATAATTGAATTATCTTCAATAGTTGTGCTAGTTCTTTTCGGCTCAATACTTTCCATAATCGGGATAAGTATTACTTCGGCAAGTCCTCCTGAGTCTGTATCTGATCCTCTAATATTACAAGCCAACTTCATTGTTGAGTTGTTATCTAATCTTTTCCTAGGTGATGATGTTTCGATCAGACTTCAATGGGTCCATCCTATTGCTTTAGCAGGTTTTGGTCTATCTATGATTGGCTGGATTCTGATTTTACCAATTCCTGGTTTCCCTGGAGATAGAATTTTACATTCAATTGTTGGTTCTAAGAACCTGGACCAAAGCACAAATACAACTTCTATTTTCTTAATAACATTAACTTTAATGTGTTTAGTATTTCTTTCAACCACCTTTTGGCCTTGGCTTATCCTAGCCTCGTTAGCATCCTGGAGGAGGTTTAGTAGTGAACATATTCCTGTGGCATTAATAGTTGATGAATCTTTAGAATTAGATAGAAACTCTAAGAATTTATTTATGACTATTTCAGTTGTAATAATTTTACTGGGTTTTCCGGGGCTGAGTCCGGTAGAAGATATTGAGGATTGGGATAGTGGTTTGGATATATCTGAATGGGATACAGAATTTTCAAGTAACTCTTGGGTTAATGTAGAAAAATCTCTCGAATTAAAGACATCTGGGCTTTTGTCAGTTTCTGGCGAGCTTAAGGTTCTGATTGATGGTGAATCCGATAGATGGATTATAGATTCTGATTGTTTCGATATTGGAATGAAATGTAGTTTTGAAAACATTAATCAAAATAATGTAGGCGAATTTAAATTCTCTATCAAAGATAACTATCCTGAAAGAAAAACTCCTGTACAGTTAAGATTCATCATAGAATCTGAGGGGGAATTATTTGAGCATATTCTTTCTATTAAATATAGTGATGTTACATCTCCAAGTCCTATTTGGGAAAGAGTAGAAGATTCAAGTAAGGATAAAATTTGTAATGTTGTAGAGGTAGTTAACAATCAAACTGGTATATTATCGATTAAAACGAATCCATTCTGGTCTTTGGAAAATTCTGGAAATTTATCTGAAATAGGTTCTCATGAAATTTGCCTAATTGCAGAAAGAGGGGGTTGGGAATCTTTAGCAATGGGCGAATCTGGAATTTATGGCTATAGGATGGCTCCTGAATTAGAGTTTCGACAGAGCAATGGCAATANTACCAATTGGTATTTACCTNTGAATAACTCATTTACTAGTATTTNTTTAAATCCTAACTTTGGAATCAGTCTNGATATTATGTTNGATGGAATTATCTANTCTGAGAATAATATTTCACCAGTATGTCCGTTCAATGATGATTATCCNAAAATTGATNTAANTTCTGAAGAGAACTTGACNTTGATNCATGGTTCNCCATTGTCTTANGAGGGAAACAATAGTGGCAAAAACCTGTTAGTNTCTGATGAAGGATGGTTAGTGAACTGTGCTGATGATATGGCTAAAGGTTTTATGTTNAAGCAGGGGCTAGGAATTTATATNGATAATTCNCCATTAAATGACTCTAGTTTACCGTTTTCTAATTTNGCTATTCATTCAAAAGAATCTGAAAACCTATCTCTANCAGTAGATATTTCTACTAACTTACAAAGTGATAATTCATTGAATGTTTCATTCCCTAATCAGATTCCTGCTAACGGTAGTGTAATAGTTAATATTTCTCTTAACGATGAAATTAATGAAATTTGGAGAGTATTCTGGATTTCCCAAGATCTTAATGGTTTAGTATTAAATTTTGTTTCTAAGTGTCCTATCGGAGGCTGCTCAAATTGAGAATAGCCATTATCGGCGTCGGTTCAATTGGTGGTATCATTCTTGGTGCAATGGCAGATACAGATGTTGATATCGTTTGTGTATCTAGAGGNGAAACTNNNGCTAACCTTTCTGAANTAGGATTAATNTTGCATACTCCCGAAGGTAGTATNGAGGTAGTCCCCAGTGAAAGATACTTGCTTGTCGACAGTAATTCGGGTCCAATTTCTGAACAAATTCGCAATACCTGNGATATTGCAATTGTCTGCGGAAAAACNGTAGANACTCACTCATTATCTCAACTTGCATCAGAATTANTAAGTGAAAATGGTTGTGTTTTAACAATCCAGAATGGTCTGGGTAATGCNGANNTATTAGCTCATAAAGTAGGTAGGNNTAGAGTAATTGTTGGTTCAATTACTCATGCGGCTTGGAGAAATAATGGNGGCGAAGTGCATTGGGTTGGTAGAGGAGAAATTATTTTTGGACCACTAGATGAAAGAGGTGATAAGTATACTAACTCTATTTCCCAAGTGCTCAATGATGCGGAATTAAATGCTTCAAAATCAGATAATATTCAACAAATTTTGTGGAAAAAACTTCTAATTAATGTTGCNATAAATCCTGTTTGTTCGATTGCCGGTGTNCGNAATGGTGCACTTTTAGAGGTCAAATCTCTTTGGCAACAGGCCATGCAGGCAATGCGAGAAGCCGCTATTGTCGCTCGTGCAAGTGGGGTAGATTTAGGAGATATTGAATTGGAAAGTTATCTNAGAGAAGTGGTNTCTATTTCTCCAAAGAATAGGTGTTCTATGCTTCAAGATATTATGGCGGGTAGGGAAACAGAAATTGATTCTTTATGCGGGGCTGTAGTGATGCGTGGAGAAGCAGAAGGAATCCCTACTCCTTGTAACGCTATTTTACANGGTTTAGTCAAAGGAATCGAAAAATCTTCAANTTTAGATTAATTTTCTAAATCTTGATTATAGTGAAGTCCAACATTGTTCTTTCTTTCTATCGATGCGTCGACAACNAGTTTTGCAACTTCAATNAGATTNCTCAATTCTACTAAGTCTTGTGTGGGTTTNCATGACTCCCAGATTCTTTTTACNTCGCCTTCTAGATGNATNACTCTTCTCTTGGCTCTTCTCAGCCTTTTACTATTTTTTAAAATCCCTACGTCCATCGTCATTGTTGTCCTTAAGGNNTGTAAATCTGCNCGAAGAGGCGCATGTTCAACTAATANNTCCAAGTTTTCAGCACGCCAAAATGGTAAGTTAGTAGGTAATTCTTGNAATTCTNCATTNGNTGATTTTTCAATTAAATCCCTGGCTGCTCTTTCNGAATAAACAACAGCCTCAAGTAGACTATTTGATGCAAGGCGATTTGCCCCATGTAATCCTGTTCTAGCAACTTCTCCAATGGCATATAATCCCGGCATTGTACTTTCTCCTATTTTCACTTTACCTGAGCGATCGACATCAATGCCTCCAACCATATAGTGTGCAGCAGGAATGATTGGTATTGGATCAATTCCTAATTTTATACCACATGATAATAATTTCCCATCTATATTCGGGAATTCTTGGACCAATTCACTTCTTTTGAGGTGTTCAGTTATTAACAGAGCATTCCTATCTCCTGTTTTTTTAAGTTCTGAATCAATTGCTCTAGCGACGATATCTCTTGTCCCCAGAGATCCTTTATCACAATATTTCCACATAAATGAAAATTCTTCTGGTGATTCATTTTTTGATAATTTCCATTTCCGATAATCATTTTCCATCATTAGAACTGCTCCTTTTCCTCTCATGGCTTCAGTAATCAAGAACGGCTTCGAATCATCATTTGCCAAGGACGTGGGATGAAATTGTATGAATTCAATATCTTTGATATCTGCACCTGCGCGAAATGCCATTGCTACTCCGTCTCCAGTTGCAATTGATGGATTAGTTGTAGATGAATGAAGATAACCTACACCCCCTGTGGCTAAAATTATTGCTTTTGCAGGTAATGTATGTACTGTTCCGGATGGAGATAAACACCATATTCCTACGACACCTTTTTTTGGATTGCCATATTCTCTTTGAATCAAATCTATAGCCATCCAATTTTCATATATCCTAAAATTTTCATCGATTTCGTTAGATGCAGATTTAGAAAGTGCCCTCTCAATTTCTGCTCCNGTTGCATCTTTTGAATGTAAAATTCTTCGATTAGAATGCCCGCCTTCTCTAACTTTATCATATTCTCCATCTCGATTCTTATCAAAACGTACTCCGCGATTTTCTAGATCTCTAATTCTTTCAGCAGCTTCTAAGACTACTGATCTTACCACTTCCTCGTCGCACAATCCTGCGCCGGATGATAACGTATCTTGCACATGCGCTTCTATCGCCTTTTCATCATTTGAGTCTAGTACCCCTGCTATGCCTCCTTGTGCCCAATTTGTATTCGATGTAGAAATACTTTTTTTTGTTATTAAAGCCACATTCAAGCCTTTTTCAGCACAACGATTTGCTAAAAATAAACCTGCTATTCCAGAACCTATTACTGCGATGTCNACATTTGGCATCAATTCATCGTCGTCACCGCCTTGCATGTTACTTCCATGGCACAGTAATGGATGAATCTTCGCTTATTGAAAATGATTTTCGGCTTTGAAAAAGAACTCATTTTTTCGTGTCATAGCGCCTGAGTCCTCCTCAATGTTCATAGAGTAAAATGCAGCAGCCAATTAATGATGTCGGCGGTAAATTGCTGATATTATATGGTGATGGGATGCATCTTGTAAGAATTGAACTGGAAAATTTCAAATCTTTCGGCGGTGAAATAGTAATTCCT